>NZ_JBKHUP010000158.1:0-12636 GCF_046565525.1 Coleofasciculus sp.
TCGCTCTTTGAACTCCGCCAATGCTTCGCCCTTACAAACTGTGTCAAAAGTAATGCAAGTAATCGCTCTTTGAACTCTGCCAATGCTTCGCCCGTACAAACTGCGGCGTTGCAATCACGACACTTAAGTGAACCGCACCCAAGAAGCGCGAAATACCCCTTCTATCTCTATTTTCCTCTAATGGAAAAAGTCGCGCCAAAGAGTTGAGTAACATTTTATTATACCGCGATGGGAGGTGAGGGCTGAGGAAACCTACGCATTAAACTGCTTTTTTGTCAAATCAGCCTCTGGAAAATTAGACTGTGCAACATACTTGTATTATTAGGATTTTTCTGAGGCGAGGGATGAAAAAATAACGCAGCACTAAGGAGTTGAAGCGTTTTTTATTCAAAAATGACTACAAAGCGAGCAGCATACGGTATTTAAATATATGATACTACAACCTCAAACCCAGGTCAAATCATGCTTTAGCCGTGACGTTTTCTACCCGCACTAAGTCCCCTTGTCTTTAGAATATTAAAACTTAAACTTAAAACCTAAAAGTTTTCTTTATAGCAGCCTGCTAATCCTCATTGAAAAAGGGAAAAGCGGATCAGCTTTTCCCTTTAAGCTTTATGGAAGAAATCAGTGTCTGGAATTGAAAGCACAACGGCTAAGTCGGCTAAAAAGAGTTAATTTTCAACGCTCGACCCAGAACTACTAACCAGGTCTTTTTCAATCAGCTTGCCTAAATTAGCCGATTCTAAGAGAGCTTGCCAATTTGCTCTGATCTCTGGATTGTCAGGATTGTTTTCCAGTAATTCAGCCAGCGAACTCGCGGCTTCTGTCCAGACTCCAAACTCGGCATAAACGGCTGGCTTTTCCACTTCTGTAGCATCGGCTAATTCTTGAGCCAGAGCATCTTCTTTGGGAATACGCTTAATCCGTCCTTCAACAATTATATCTCCGGCTGTATCCGATGGGTCGCAACTGACGGAAAAGAACCACTGGTATTCCTGACCAACTTTAACAAAAGCTTCATCCTCTGTAGCGGGTTCAGGAAGACTCACCGTAATAATTCCTGGCGTCTTATTTTCCAGAGAAACCTCCTGCTCATAAATGACCTCAGTGCCATCGGCATTCAGTAATGTAAACGAGGCTTCCGTCGCTTTAGTTTGATCAACGGAAATTAAGAATTTAGGAGCAGCAGAAACAGTCGATTCGACGAGAATTTCTTCTTTTGGCAACTCCTCTTCGTTAATTTTTGGTAGCAGAGGCGTTACAGTTATCTCTTCTCCGTAACATATACCAGGACCACGGGATGTACCTCCACTTCGACCCCAAGACGATCTTACACCTCGCGCTCTGAATCTTGGTCGCCGTGCCAAGAGACTTTCTGAAGGTGTCTGTTGAGCTGGGCTAGACGAACTCGGCTTGAGACTAGCAATTGCCATGGCACTGGCACTCATGACGACTCCCAGAGACAACATCAGGGAAAAGGTTTTAAGATATATAGAGGACTTTTTCATTTTACTCCTTGCCAATGGCAGCACTTAAGACAATTTTAATTAATGCAGTGGCTGTAGTAGAGAGCTTAACCAAGGTAAGCGTATTTATCTACATGGCGACTCCTCTCTATTCAGCAAAGTTCCCTGTCCTAGGCGTAAATTTTAAGAAACGCGCTTGCCAGATTCCCTCATTTCTTTATAGCGACTCAGCGAAGGTGCTGAGCTATGATCTGTTTAACTGAGATAAACTCACTCAGTATACAATTTAAACCCCATAACACCAATAAACTGCCTGGGTACTATATTATATACTGATATTCTATCGGACTTGTTTGTAAAACCTAGGATGATCACACTTCTTTAAGAAAAGTGATTAATGGCAGGGCAAAGTTAGAAAAGCACTATCTTTTCCTAACTTTAAGTTAAGTTTGATTAAGTTTGATTGTCTTAATCCCAGGCTTACCAGCCGAAAAAATTCCGCCCTTTAGGGCGCATTGTCAGCTCATTCACCCATGAGAGCAGGAGGCGATACCCAGATGATTTCTGAAGTTCGTTCATTTTTCGGGCAACATCCCGTAGGAAAAGGACTTATGGCGTTTGGGGGAACCGTGGTTCTCACCAGCTTAGTCGTGACGGGCGTAATTGTAGGACTGCGACAGTTAGGTGCTTTAGAAGGATTTGAACTGGACGCTTATGACCAACTGGTGCGATCGCGTCCTGAACAGGAACCCGATGATCGGGTGTTGGTGGTGGAATATAGCGAGGCTGACATTGCCCAGATCAAAGAATTCCCCATATCAGATGGCACACTGGCGAAGCTGCTACAGAAACTACAGGAGTATCAACCGAGAGCGATCGGTATTGATATTTTAAGGGACGTACCCCAAGGGACAGGTCGTGAGGACTTAATTAATGTTTTGCAAAAAAACGAGAATATTCTTGCCGTTTGCAAAATGAGTTCTTTGAGTGAACCCGGCGTTCCTGCTGCACCTGGAGTTCCCGACGAACGGATTGGGATTGCTGATTTACCCTTTGACTCAGATGTCTCCATTCGGCGCACAATTTTACTGTCAGTTCCGACACCACTAGAAACTCCAGTAAACGATCCCCACCTCTGTCAGATTAGTGAGATTGACGGATACGAAAATCAACTCCCCTCTTTTGCCTTAAATCTGGCACTTTTTTATCTTGAACAAGAGGATGTTTTTTTAGACTACACAGAGACAGGAGAACTGATGTTAGACTCCACTGTCTTGACCAGACTAGAACAACACTCGGGTGGCTATCACAAAAGTGGTGCAGTGGACTACCAGATTATGCTCGATTATCGGTCGGGTGAAAATGCCATTGAGCAAGTCACCGTAACCGATGTATTAGAAGGTAAAATTGATCCCAATCTGGTCAATGATCGAGTCGTTTTGGTGGGGTACACCGCAACGACTGCCAATGATGACTTTGCCACACCGTTTAGTGCAGCTGCTCAGGATCGAGTCGAAATGCCAGGGGTAGTCATTCACGCCCACATCGTCAGTCAGCTTCTGGGTACAGTTTTAGATAGTCGCCCTTTAATTTGGTATTGGTCACAGGGAAATGAAATCCTCTGGATTTTTCTCTGGTCCGTTGTCGGAGGAACCCTGGCTTGGAAAATTCGCCGTCCTTGGATTCTGATTCCGGTTGCGGTAGTAGCCGGTGGTATTTTGTATGGGATTTCCTATTCTCTATTCGTCCAGCAAGCGGGATGGATACCCCTTGTCCCGCCAGCCGTAGGGTTAGTCTTAACCACCTTTAGCGTCGTTATTATTGACCGCTACGGTCAAGTCGTGGCTAAAACCGTTAAAAAACTGCTGAGAATCAACATTGAAATCGATCAAACTAAAAAAGAAGAGGAAGTCGCCCAAATAATAGAAACTGATAGCTTCCAAGAAATTCAGCTCAGAGCCGATGAACTCAGGCTTCGCCGCCAAATCACCAAGACGACAACCTATAACGATAGAGTCACGGATAGAGTAGAACTCAATTGGGAAGAACTTCCCGAACTCGATCAATACCAACAAGTACTGCAACGAGCGAAAGTATTAAGACATCAGCTTAACAGGGTAGAGGATCAACGGGAAGAAATTGAAGAGGTTGATCATTCAACTAACGACTCTTCCGGGACAATGCCAAGGGTTCACAAACAGGCGTTTAATCCCGAAGATGAGACTTACCTCTCGCAATTGCAGAGTCGGGCAAGACGGATGAGACATAAATAATCAGTGATGAACCCTGAACAACGAAGGATTCTCTTAAAACTTGCCGCCAAGGTATCCCAAGATCCTTTGCTCCTGCGGAAACTCAGCGATCAAGTGTATCAGCTAATGCAAGAGGATTTACGCAAACAACGGGAACGCCATAAAAACTACAGAGGGTTACTATAAATGGCTGACAATGGTAATGTTACCCACGAACTCAACTACGTCACCGCTAATCGATTTTATATTGAAATCGAAAGTCAGATTACTGCCTCATTTAGCGAGTGTTCAGGTTTGGGGGTGCAGATTGATAAAGAAGTATACTTTGAAGGAGGAGTCAACGAACAGCAACGTATCTTTCTCAAGCAAGCCAAATTTGATGATGTTACCCTGAAGCGCGGGATTACTGAAGATTTAGTATTCTGGAAGTGGATCAATCAGACGCTCAATCCCGGTAAAAAAGAACGGCGTAATGTCAATATTTTGGTCTTTAACCAAGCCGGAGAAACCATGCAATGTTGGACATTAATCGGTGCGGTTCCAGTCGGTTGGAAAACGCCAGCCTTACAAGCCAGTTCCAGTACCGTGGCGATTGAGGAATTGACTCTCGCCTACGAAGGCTTAAAGGTTCTCGCCCAGCAAGGCGGAGGTGGTGCCAGTACCAATGTACAACGCGATCGCACTGGCTATTTCCCTAGTAACTAATTTGAAATGCTCCCCGTGCCATTATTCATCTTTAGGGGCGGGTTTAGGGAGTTTCGTGCCAGCTATTGATAATCACCTTAAAACTTGCCCTGATTGAGTTTTTAGTTTCAAAGAACTGATGATTTCCGAAATACCACTTGGGATAAAAAAGCCATTACTTCCAGCTAAACCGTTGGGACAGACACCGAGTCAATCTCATTCTTTACCTGTATTCGTTCACTCAAATATTCATAAAATAGACATACTTTCTTCGACTGGGAAAACTCTCTTAGCGACTATAACCCAGAAAGCAGCTACGGCTGTTGCGGATAAAAGAAAAATACCTGTTCAGTCTGAGCAGATTGAGGAAAATCTAGAGAGGGTTGATGAATATGCTGAAAACACAGATAAACCTGACTTAACTGCAACCATTAACCCAGGGGTTGAGCCAGCCAAAGCCTTTCCGCCATTACCAATTAGTTTGGCAAAATTAAACCCAATTACTGCCTTAGGTCAATTTCAAGTTTTAGGTCAATCTTCTCGTTCTACATTGCAGGGATTAAGTCTGAATTTTGAATCTTTAGCTGAGCAAAAATTAGAAGACTTTTCTTTAAGGGGTTTAGAGAATGACCAGAATCCTTTACCTGAGACAAATTTCTCACAATTAAAATCAACCCGTTCCCAAAAGGGGAATTCAGAATTGACTCTAGATAGTCAACCCTCTAGTCAGAGTACACAAACATCTTGGTCAAGTTTGGCTGAATTAGTAGGTGAGGATAGTCCTCCCCCTAGAAATTTACGGGTTATTCAGGATAAAGATGATGCCGAAATGGAAGGGTTCATGTTTACCCCAGAAGGGTTTCGTCCCATTTATGCTAATCCGGAGAAAAAATGGGGCGATGTTCCGGATTTAATCGAAGCGGAAACAGAAACGGTTTCTGGAACCCATCAAATCCCCATAGAAACGATTCAACCCTCTGTAAAAATTGCTACGTCTTCCCCATCAACCGAACCGGAACTTGTCAGTGAATCCAATTTGCGGATGTTGGCACAGGAAATCTACAAATTAGTCCGACAGCGTTTGCAAATTGAGCGAGAACGTTATCGTCGTTAAAGGTTTCAAGGACGCTTTTTTCTTGAAGTCAGTGCCATTCATCTTAGCTGATTGTCAACAGAGTTGACATCTCCTCTCCTTAAAAGAGAGAGGATTCTGAGCTGATGTTAGGCGACAGCTTGAAAGACTGTCGCTTCACATTTCTCACGGTATGATCGTCTCAAGCGAGAAAACAGGTCATACCGTTTCGGCAGTGCCAAGCTGCCCTTACCCACCTTGGCTAGGTTTATTCCTAGCTGTGTGGCTACTTTCGTGATTATGTTTGCCGCCCCATTGCAGTCGGCATTAATCAATTGACCGCCAGATGTTCTATAAAGTCCACGTTTCACTCTTGTACCCGATGGTGTCCATCCTACGGGTTTTTCACCGTGCTTCGGTAGTGAATCACCATCCAAGAATGACGCTTGACTTGTATAAGCTTCCTCTGTCAAGGTCAATATAATCCCGTATTCCTCGCAAAGCTGCTTGAGACGCTCAATCAGCCTGCCCGTGGGGATGGGCATGAAGTTTTGATTACCCCGTTTGCCCATTTGGGGGCTATGCTTGTGCCCCTCGTTCCAGCCAATAACCAGATTGCCGATCCCGTCAGCCAAACACCGATTAACGATGAACCGTGCCGCTTTATTGATGGCGTCCCTCATTTGGTTATTCCGCTTGCGCTGTACCCGGTCTAGGTTGCCATCCCAATAGAATTCGGGCTTACCCTGTTTGTACTTAGCTACCAAGCGGCAATAGCCCTGATTCATTGACTTGAGCTTGCACCCATCAACAATTAGGCTCTTCCCTTGGGTTGATACTCCAGTTAACCAATTGGTGCCGCCGTGGTCAAACCCCCAGGCTTGAGAGTAATCCAGATTGAGGTTGACTTTGACTGGTTTTTTCCCGTCGTCTATCACCCAATCAAGCCAAAACTCACCAAGCCAAGGACGAATCGTTACTTCTTTGACCCAATCCGAGTCAATGAATTCTGGTAATGGTAGCTCAATTTGAGTGATTAATTCAGGCTTGGATTCTTTGCTGATGGATGGACGAAAACACCCGTCCTTATAAGTTAGAGCCTGCCTGGGGAAAGTTACTGCCGCCAAGCCACCTTTTTTCCTGTACTTGGGTAAGGATGGTCGATTGACATCCCCCTGATAATAGGCGCTAACCAAGCTGTTATAACTCTTGATTGATTCACCGACAGACTTCAACGTTTGCTGTGCAGATTGAGCGGCTAGTGCCTTATAATGCGGGTTAAGTTTAAGTTCCTTGTCTAACTCCGGGTAAGTCGTGCGACACCTGTAAAGCTTCCAGCCACACCGGAATTCATCGCTCCGCCAATAAAAGGCAAGAGCATTGGGCTGTTTTTCCCTCCACTGATAATGAGTCTGCCTGGTGTAATAAATCGCACAATTAATTAGGCTATTTGCGTTTTGACACTGGTTCACCCAATAGGCTTTCTCTTCATCCGCAAACTTGGCTTTAATCGGAATAGTTCGATACAGTTCAATCACCTCCTTTATTGCTTTCTATTGTACAATAAAAAGGCAAGTTAATGCCACGAAACGCCAGGTTAAAACCTGGTTTAAAGCTTTCATCCCCCGCTTAAAAGACGGGAATTCTCAGCTTCAGTTATGATAGGGGAACGGGCTGATAATGAGCCAAAGAGCGACGGTGGGGGTTAGAATGATTTAGGTTGTGCGATCGCGTAAAGTAAATCTTCTCTATGCATGCCCTCTCAGTTCCCACTTGGATCATTCACGTCTCTAGCGTTATCGAATGGATTGCCGCTATCTGGTTAATCTGGAGCTATGGTGAAATCACGGGCAATCGTTACTGGTGGGCATTGTCTTGTGCTATGCTTCCGGCATTAGTCGGTGCGATGTGTGCTTGTACCTGGCACTTTTTTGACAATCCTGAATCGTTGGATTGGTTGGTTACCCTGCAAGCCTCGATGACGGTATTAGGAAATGTTACGCTTTGTGCCGCCGCTTGGTGGATTTGGCGCTGTTCCCGAAAATCTGATCAAGATACAAGCGAACCAGAAAAATCTAAGACGCCTGTTGATGTTGTTTAGCCAAAATACCCGTTCAGTGGTATAATACAGCGCTGAATTTTTGGCAAAATCAATACTCTTAGGGGACAAACTAACCTGATTTTCACGGTATGTGGCGCAAAGTGAGTGTGAATTCTCTCCGGGGCGGGTTTCACCACTATCTTTTCGGTTGCAACCTGATGTAACTAAACCCGCCCCGACTCAGGTTTTTAGACTTCCCGTGAAAAGTCAGACAAACTAACAAGGGCGCACGTCGGTGCGCCCCTACTTTAACTCGATAATGTGATGATTTCCAAAGATACTTTATTTGCGGTTTCTTTATTGCCTTACCTAGGTTTTTTGTGGTTTCTAACTCGTTCCGGACAAACCCCACGGTTGGCGCTGATTGGATTTTATGCGCTGTTGGTATTTGTGGCGGTGACGATTCCGGCGGGAATATATGCCAAGGTTGCTTTGGGGGAGCAATTAGCCAATGTTGATTGGTTGCATGGGAGTGCTGAGTTTTTTTTAACCCTATCTAATATTTTGGTCGTGTTAGGTTTTCGCCAAGGGATTATTCAAAAGCGTTCCTCGTCTTAAGTTGTAGGATGTTATAGTCGGGGCGGGTTTAGTTACATCGGGGTGAGGTAAGAAACGATAGTAGTAAAACCCGCCCCTACTTGCTCAAAACTTACTCATCCCAACATCGGCGCTTGTCGGGGATAACGCTGCATTAATGCTCTCACCTCTCCAGCATGATAGGAACTGCGGGTGAGGGGGGAGGAGACAACTTGTAAAAAGCCGATAGATTCGCCAAACTCTCGCCAAGTATCAAACTGTTCTGGGGTGATAAAGTCAGTCACGCCTAAGTGCTTTTGACTCGGTTGAAGATATTGCCCAATGGTGAGAATATCACAATTGACGGCTCGCATATCCTGCATCACTTGGCGCACTTCGGCGTCAGTTTCGCCTAATCCCACCATGATGCCAGATTTGGTATAAATCCAGGGGGCGAGTTTGTGAGTACGTTGGAGAAGTTCGAGCGATCGCGGATAATGTCCTTGAGGACGTACTCGTCGATAGAGTCGGGGGACAGTTTCGGTGTTGTGGTTGAGGACTTCGGGTTTGGCTTGGAGAATGGTGGCTAGGGCGTCCCAATTGCCACATAAATCAGGAATTAATACCTCAATGGTGGTTTGAGGCGATATAGCGCGAATCGCTTCAATGCAGTGGACAAACTGAGAAGCACCCCCATCAGGTAAATCATCCCGATTAACCGAGGTAATCACCACATGGTGAAGTTTCAGTCGCCCTACCGCTTCCGCTAATCGGGTGGGTTCTGTGGGATCAAGGGGTTTGGGTTTCTTCTCGAAATCAATATCGCAGTAGGGACAAGCACGGGTGCAGGCAGGTCCCATAATTAAAAAGGTAGCAGTGCCAGCATTGAAGCATTCGCCGATATTGGGACAAGAGGCTTCCTCACAGACGGTATTGAGTGCTAAATCCCGTAAGATTTCCTTAACGTTGCCCACACGCTGCCATTGCGGTGCTTTGACTCTTAACCATTCAGGTTTAACGACCACTCCTGAACATGCTCCCACGAAAGTACCAGTGTTAATCCTAGCAAGTCTGTGGTAGTATGGATGAGATATTGCGGGATGTAGCGCAGCTTGGTAGCGCACCTCGTTCGGGACGAGGGGGTCGCAGGTTCAAATCCTGTCATCCCGATTTATTCTGTTGATTGCCAAATTATTTGTCATCTGCTTCTGCTAACGGTAGAGCCTGATCAATTTCATCAATTAGCACAACAGTCGGTAACAGGTAATAATACTTTAAACGTCGCACCTTTGCCCACTTGACTCTTCACCGAAATTGAGCCCCCACAACGCAATAACAACTGCTGCACAATGGTTAATCCCAAACCCGCTCCCATTTCTTCTCCAGGAATTGGACGTCCCCGATAAAAACTATCAAAAATCTTAGGAATTTCACTCGCCGCAATTCCACTTCCTGTATCGGTAAACGCAAGCTGAACATATTCCCCCTGAAGACTCCCGAACACCTTCACTTGACCCCCAGGGGGAGTAAATTTGAGACTGTTGTGTAGTAAATTAATGGCGATTTGCCGTAACCAGGTTTCTCGACAGGAAACACTTGGCAGATCAGCTGGGATGGTATAACCGAGTTGAATCCCTTTCTCTTGAGCCAACGGCTGATAGGTACTCACCACACCGGGAAGAATCTGTGCGAGTTCCACGACAGACTTGACTCTAGGTTGGGGTTCGTCGGCTTCAACCAGATCCAGCAATCCCACAATCAACGAATTTTGTCGATCGCATTCACTATTGAGTAGCTGCATATAACGTTGGCGCTGGGCGGGTTTGAGTTGAGGCGACTCCAACAGACTTAGCGCCGTTTTCATATTCGTTAACGGGGTTTTCAGTTCCTGCGCCACTCGCCGCAAGAGTTCGTCTTTATGGCTGAGGTGATGGGTTAATTGGGTGATGGCGCTATTTTGTCCCGATTCAGCCATTGTCCGTGACTGTAAAATCTCCTCCGTTCGCTGTAACTGTTTGATCAACACCTGGGTGATTAATATCTTCTCATCTGTCGCCCGAACCAAAGAAAATGGGTTTTTCCCTCCAGCTAGTAACTCATCGGGTGTACTATCTGCGATCGCAATACTTCCTCGGAGTCCCTGCAAAACCTGATAGATCACTCGTCGCTCAAAGGTACAAATAGTCAGCCATGACTGAGACTGATCAGGACTCTCCCCCTCAAGTCGCTGATATGCCACAATCAGACTGGTCAATTGCTCACAAAGAACTAATAGAAACGACTCCCGTTTCAGCTGGCTTCCGGCGGCTAGCTGAATGGGAAACAGTTGAGCATCCGGGTTCACCCTTGGTTCATCCTGAGTTGCGACAGCATCAGAGGCTTCGCCAAAACAATTACACCAATAGAGGGTTTGAGGAATACCTATCTGTTGTCGATACCGCAACAGTTCCTCCCGCCACCCGGCGACAGATGGAGACTTAACCCAGATCGTAGCCGGGATTTTTTCCTCAATCAGTACATCAACCATGGCTCCAACTAAGGTTTTGAGTCCCACTGGACTGATTGAGAGTGACTGAGGAGTTGTCAAATTATCGAGAGCTAGCTGGTAAAGGGACAAATCCAGTGTAGGTAGTGAGTTCATCAGGGAGGAAAGTTTTGACCCTTCACTTGGCGTATGGCATAATTTTGACCCAATGCGATCCTCGAGGGAACTTGGGTTTAAGGAATGTAGGGGCGGGTTTCATTACTATCGCTTCCTTTGACCCAAATGTAAGTAAACCCGCCCTGAGTGAGCTAACTAAATCGACCTAAGAGAGCCTCTCGCGCTTGTTCACGGTCATCGAAGTGAATTTTTTCTGTCCCTAATATTTGATAGTCTTCGTGACCTTTCCCAGCAATTAACACCCCATCACCGGGTTGGGCTTGTAAGATCGCCGTGCGAATCGCCGTGGCGCGATCGCTCATCACGATTGGCTCTACAGTAGCCGGAATCCCTTCTAAGATATCTTGGATAATCTTTTCTGGGTCTTCAGTACGAGGATTATCTGACGTCACAACGGCTACATCGGCTAATTCAGCGCCAATTTTCCCCATCTTCGGACGCTTGGTGCGATCGCGATCGCCTCCACAACCAAATACACAAATCATTCTTCCCTGAATAAACGGTCGTGCGGCTTTGAGCAAGTTCTCCAGACTATCCGGCGTATGAGCATAATCGACAATCACGCTAATATCCTGATCCGGTTGAATTTGCACCCGCTCCATCCGCCCGGGTACTCCCGGAAATTGGTTTAAGGCAGTGATCACAATGTCTAGATCTAACCCTAAATTTAACACTGCACCAATGGCAGCCAAAACGTTTGACAAATTATACTGACCCACCAGGGGAGAATTGAACGTCACTTCACCGACTGGCGTGTGCAGCGTTCCTTTAACACCAATCAATTCATAAGTCAAGTCACTCGTATACAAATCTGCCGAGGCATCATGAACACTGTAACTCCAGGTGCGATCGCGTCCAAGTTGTTCAATTAAACGCTTACCGTAGGGATCATCGGCATTAATAATCGCTTTACCGTGGAGATAATCGGGATTAAATAATAATGCCTTTGCCGCGAAATAATCCTCCATATCGCGGTGAAAATCCAAATGGTCTTGGGTGAGATTGGTAAATACAGCGACATCAAACTCACATCCTAGCACCCGACCTTGTGCCAGGGCATGGGAACTGACTTCCATCACCCCTAACTCACAACCCGCCGCTACAGCTAAACGTAGCTGCTGTTGCAGTTCTACGGGAAAGGGTGTGGTGTGAACAGCCGTTTGGGAAAATCCCTGCCATCGGGCATAAAGTGTACCAAAAAGGGCAGTGGGACGCTGGGCTTGGGTGAGGAGAAATTCAATCAGATGGGTTGTCGTGGTTTTGCCATTAGTCCCGGTTACGCCAACTAACTGAAGCTGGCGGGTAGGATAGTCGTAGAACGCCGCCGCCGCTTGGGCGCAGGCTACCGTCATGTCAGTAGCACAGATAATGCAGGGAGGTTCAGCATCGGGTTTTGGCTGAGGCGGGTGTTTTTGTGCCGCTTGGGGAGAAATTAAAGCCGCGACAGCACCAGACGCGATCGCACTTTGCCAAAATTCCCCACCATCTACACGGGTTCCGGGCATACCAATAAACAAATTTCCGGGTTGACAGGCGTGGGAATTAGTACAGATTCCCGTGATTTGGGCGTCAAGTGCTGGATGATTCGGCATTTGCACACTATTAGGAATCGCCCTTAGTAGATCATGTAGCTTCATCGTATACCTCGTGAGACTCCGGGTTCAGCGAAGCAACCCGGAGAGGGATAGAGGTCAAATCTTGCCACATTGAGTGGCAAGATTTGACCGGTCTAGTTGAAGGCACGACGATTAACCCCGTGCTTCGCTGCAACAACTGGACTTTTTTGGCAGTAAACTGCCCCAATCTTTTCCAATTTCCATCGCTAACGGAAACCTGAGTTTTAGTGTCCCCAGAACACCAGCCTGTGTAAGTCTTTCCCGCTT
>NZ_JBKHUP010000159.1:0-12582 GCF_046565525.1 Coleofasciculus sp.
GCTAGTTATTAACTGGGGGCGCAAACTGAAAAATAAGGGTAATGCTCTTATCACAGTTTAAATGCATGACAGCTTATCGATATCTTCTTTCCGGTTGGAGGTAAGGATGGCAAGTCCCTGATAGGCTTCCATCCGTTGCAACAAATAACTAATCTCCACATTCGCGTAGCGGTCATGGCTATCTTTGACCTCGGTGCGTTTGCCAAAAATCGCATCCGCTTCATCAAAGAGTAAAATTGCCCCACCCGTTTCAGCGGCATCAAAGATACGCTGTAGGTTTTTTTCCGTCTCGCCAATATATTTACTCACCACTGCCGAAAGGTCAATGCGGTAGAGGTCAAGATGAAAGAGATTAGCTAGGACTTCTGCTGCCATGGTTTTCCCCGTACCGCTTTGACCGTAAAATAGGGCGCTGATCCCTAAGCCACGACTTCCTTTACCCGCAAAACCCCACTCTTGGTAAACTTTGGCACGGTGTTTCAGATCGGTGGTAACAATTAACGTGAACGGTGGAGATCGTCATTTGTCATTTGTCATTTGTCATTCGTCATTCATCCTTTGTAAGGGTTTGAGGCTTGTTTACAAAACAAGCGTGGGCGTGTTGTTTTCTTTTGTCCGACTACTTAATCGTGCTGTCCGTCTGAACTTAATACATTTTTAAGCGAATTTGTCAAAATTGACGAATGACGTAGCTTGCTAAAATTTATCATAAACAAGGATAAAGTAAAAGTATTTTTACGAAAATTCATTGATTAATTTTGTATAAATCAGTTGTGAAATGTGAAAGAGTAATCCTTGCTCGACAAGCTTTTTGGCATTATTTTTGTTCACAAATTATTTAGAACGATGGCAATGTGTTAGGACATTTTGTCGTGCGTAATGTGGGATAAAAACCTTTCTTCCAAATCTGCCGCAAGGGAGGGTGCATCTCGTTGGAGCGCTTTGGCGAATACGGGAAAATTGGAGCAAAATTTACGTTTCCTTTTTAAAAAGACCGTTTTCCATGAAGATTATGTAAAATCACTATAGTTCATCTTGCGTCCCCTTGTGTTGGTCTGTTTTAGTAGTAAGTGTAGAAACTGAGATTCCGATTTCTGCATTGATGATGAGCACCTCATCAGCAGAGCGATCGCCATCCACGTAACTTGCTGTCTACCTTACCGAAAGAAGGATTTCACAATGACAAAAGCTAAACTTTTCCTCGCAGTCTCCTTAGTCAGCGCATCCCTGAGCGCATCTCCCGCCTCTGCCAACCTCATCTTGGACGTGGGGCCAGGAGGAGTGCCATTACCCTGTAATAACTGCGGTAACATTAGCGGTCAAACATTCGGCTGGTCCTTTGAAGTAACCAGCCCCATCAAGGTCGATGGGATTGGAGCCTGGGACTTCGGTGCAGATGGAATTGGCCCCGCTCTCGAAGCTGGACTCTGGGATGACAGTGGGTCGTTACTGGGGTCTGCAACGATCTCCGACGCTAGCTCGCCCGAACCTTCTAATGGTAATGGTGAATGGCTATTTGAGGATATTACTATGCAAACGCTCCTGCCGGGGATTTATTTTACCGGCCTCACGTTTTTCGATTCAACACCCTTGGCTCAGTTTGGCACAGCGTTCACGACTATCCCTGAAGTGACCTATCTTAATGCCACCGTAAGTAATGCAGGTCCTAACTCAGGTCTCGTTCTCCCAGACAGTCCTTTCGGCCCCGACGGAGTTTTTGGGTCAACTCTCCGCGTTGCTCAAGTCTCCGTACCTGAACCCGCTTCTGTACTCAGTCTCCTCACCCTCGGCACCCTCGGCGCAGTCTCAACCCTCAAACGCCAACTGAAAAAGTAGTTTCCTCGACTACCCGTAACCGTGTAGACTGAACTTGTAGAAACTTATGGGTTCAGTCTTTCAACTCGTCTCCCCAAATAGGCTGATTGCTTATAGGGAGCCTCTAAGTCTAAGGCTGATGTTTTTGAAGTATAACTTTCCTCTTGAATGACTACCTTGATGCCTATTAATTCACACTTATAGGTAATCTGGTCGATTAACTTAGCATGAGGAATATTCACAAACTTTTGATTATGACCTTTGCCCAGATTAACCTCTTGTTTCCAGCCTTCATTTACAATTTTCTACAATTTTGCCCGCAACAGTTCAAAACCCTTCAGCTTAAGTCCATCCTCTGGTTTCTTCATCACTCAGCAATCGCTTCAACTTGAAACATTCCCGTTGTGCCCCTTGCAGCAAATGTTTCATCATCACGGGTTCATTGGCATCAGCCGCTAGAAATGCTGCATTTAGGGCAATATTGCGGATGTTGCCTCCGGGAAGATTGAGTTGTCCCAGTTTCTGGTAATCTAGCCCTTGAGTCGGAGTCTGTGGGGGAAAAATACGCCGCCAAATCTCGCTGCGGGAGGCGGCATCGGGGAGGGGAAACTGCACCACAAACCGAATCCGGCGCATAAAGGCAGTATCGATATCTTCTTTCCGGTTGGAGGTAAGGATGGCAAGTCCCTGATAGGCTTCCATCCGCTGTAACAAATAACTAATCTCCACATTCGCGTAGCGGTCATGGCTATCTTTGACCTCGGTGCGTTTGCCAAAAATCGCATCCGCTTCATCAAAGAGTAAAATTGCCCCACCCGTTTCAGCGGCATCAAAGATACGCTGTAGGTTTTTTTCCGTCTCGCCAATATATTTACTCACCACTGCCGAAAGGTCAATGCGGTAGAGGTCAAGGTGAAAGAGATTAGCTAGGACTTCCGCTGCCATGGTTTTCCCCGTACCGCTTTGACCGTAAAATAGGGCGCTGATCCCTAAGCCACGACTCCCTTTACCCGCAAAACCCCACTCTTGGTAAACTTTTGCCCGGTGTTTCAGATGGGTGGCAATATCCGCCAGAATCTGGCGCTGTTGTTCGGGCAGCACTAAATCGTCCCAGACGGCAGTCGAGTTGAGGCGTTGAGCTAAGTCATCCAGGCGAGGACGGGCTTGGCGACGGCAGTAATCCCATAATAGGTCAGGGTTTGCAGGCGTTTGCCCATTTTCCGAGACTGAGGCGGCAATTTTATAGCGATCGCTGGCGGCTTGAATGGAGGATGAGCTGAGGTTAAACTGAGAGGCGAGCTGATCTAGATGTCCGTTGAGGTGGTTGCTGTAAGCACCCAGATGAGTTGACCAGATCACCCGCTGTTCTTGTGAACTGAGGGGGGGAACATCAAAGCAGTGAACCGGATAGAGTTTAGTTTTGATCCGTTCTCTGCCACTCAATAGAACTGGAGTCCGCAGATTTTCCACAAATGTAGACACAGATGAGGAATCATTGTCCGAGAGATGATCACAATCGAGAAGCAGAAAGCGATCGGTTAGCCAAGCTTCTCGTTCCCAGCGTTGTTTGATAGTCAGCAGTTCCTGGGTTTGGCAGGGAAGGGAATCCGCCGACATGACGTGTAAGCTATAGCCTAAGCGAGTGGCAATTTCTAACGCCATGCGATAGTTGGCGGACAATTCCCCACCGGAGAGTTGTAACACAGAAGTGTCGGGGGAGGATTCTGATATGCTAGCGACTAATTGCTCGACAATCTGTTCTTGAGCGGGAGAGAGAACCAGAGTCGCTATACCAGTCGGTACGGTACTGACGATACCAGCCAATTTCTGATCATCGGCGTCTTCGCCTAAGAGATAACAGAGAATGCGCTGATCTAGAGCAATGCGAGAAAGAGAAGCCGGATAACTAGCAGATAATTCGATTAATTGCCAAGACTGTAAAGGGGAAAGAGGCGACAAGACTGACCAACTGGCTTCGGGTAACGAGGATAGACATAAAGCCAGCGTGGGATAATTTTTTTGAGCATCGCCATGAACTTTGGCAAATAATTCGGCAAAAGAAGGCTCGATTTCAAATCCCAGACACAGAAGCAGGACATCCCGTTCAAATGAGGAGAGCGCGAAGCGTTGACACAGTACATCTAGGGTATAGGATGGTGAAAAAGGTTTAGGTTCGAGTGGGGGCTGCTCTGTGCCTTCAAGGGTATTTTCTAGATATTGACGGATACGCTCAAGGTCATGGAGCAGATTGTTAAAGTTTTCCAGTCGCCAGAGTGACATTAGGGATGTTTCCATAGATAAGTCGGTGGGAACAATTATAGGTAATGGATCTTATCGTTATTCGTCAAAACACTGATTTCACAGATTTATTTATTGTCCAGATGGGGGTAGGGAGGTGAGAGCTTATTCATACACTGATGACACCGATAATTTAGTTCTCTCATCTTGAGAGAATGGTTAGGATTTTCAAGGAGTTTATTTCCACCAACCTACTTAAGGTAGATGATACATGAACAGAATAAGTGAGCCAAGAAGCATTGATCAACCTACGGATAAATTAAGTGTCTTCACTCGTTTTGGGTTACTTGTCGTCAAGAATTTTTTTGATCCTGAACTATGCCGGAGAATTCGAGAGCAAGTCCGCTCAACGAGTGATTGGCAATCAGGAGAGGTTCGTGATGATGAAAATTGGGTCGTCGATGAGACAGTCCGAAAAACTGAGTATGCTGGAGTTTCAGAATCGACAGAATTGTTGGTCAAACGTCGTTTAATGGCGCTTAAGCCCAGATTGGAAAGTCATTTCTCTGTAGAACTCACTGCCTGTGAAGGAGTAAATTTCTTGTTTTACAGTCACGGTGGTTTTTATTTACCCCACCAGGATAGTAACATGGCAACGGATGCACCCGAGCTGTTACAAAAGCGTCGGGTGTCTGTTGTTATATTTCTTAATCAAGAAGCAGAGGAACCTCACCCCGATTGCTATGGTGGGGGGGCGTTAGTCTTCTATGGTTTGCTGAAAGATCCACGTTGGGCAGAGTGGGGTTTTCCGATAAGCAGTGAAACGGGTTTATTGATTGCTTTTCCCTCTCATCTTATGCATGAGGTTGAACCAGTTACCCATGGCGAAAGATATACGATTGTGAGCTGGTTTTTGCTATAAACTGGAGTTTAGACTAGGAGTAAGGATTGAGGTCTGTGTTGAGTTTATTAATTATCCTGGTTGCGCTCGCCTTTCAAAAGTATAGCGCTTCGCGCTGACTTCTGACTCTTGTGGTATCTTAGTAGAAAATGGGTTTTATCCTATGGTTACGACAATAACGCTAGCCGAGCAGAGAACCTTGCTTTTTAATATCAGTTGGCAAACCTTTAAAATAATGCTGACTGAAATGGGTTCTGAGCGATTAACCCGATTAGCATATAACTCTGGAATGGTCGAAATAATGACTCCACTAATGGCTCATGAAAATTCGAACCGATTCATTGAAGGCTTAGTTATTGTACTTTGCGAAGAGTTGGGCTTGGAGGTTAAACGAACGGGTTCATTAACGTTGACACGAGATGATTTGGAATGTGGAGGCGAACCAGACAGCAGCTACTACATTGAAAATGAGTTCTTGGTACGGGATAAACAAGAAATTGACTTAGCTTCTGATCCACCTCCAGACTTGGTATTAGAGGTAGAATACTCTCGATCTAAGGTTAATAAGCTTCAACTTTATGCAGCGATGGGGATTCCTGAATTTTGGCGTTATAACGGGAGCGTGTTGCGAATCTATAGACTTGAATCCGGAGAATATTTAGAGTCAAGTCATAGCCCTGTTTTTTCCCCTGTTGCTGTTAGGGAAATCCCCCGGTTTATCCAACAGAGTCGCAACGTTGGGGAAATAACCTGCACTCGTAATTTTCGTAGCTGGGTGAAGCAGCAATTGCAGTGACGCTAACTAGAACTTGCTGCACAAAGCAGAAAATCTTAGCCATCAATGCTTTGAGATATATTGACAGTTGCTTTTCTTATAGCGATCACTCTCAACATTGGTGGTTTTAGTCTAATTCTATGAAAGTGCAGAATAGCCAGCTTTCAGAAAATTGATAGCATGACTTTATCCCTTAGAGCAGCAACGCCAAGTTTGCGTTGCCAGGGTTTCCTTACTCAGCTCTTTCATGGACAACATTTTCCGACCTTGTCCTCCAACGCAGCGACCTTTTGATCTATGCTCTTACCAGCTTTACCTTGACCTGAGGCGAACCCGGAGGTACCTGAGCCACCTGGGCCGCTACTTACACGCTGTATTGCTCGTGATGCATTGCTGGAGCCCTGATGCCTCTGAATAGAAGCATCAAGATTATTTTGCAGAGTTTTGGAAACATTACTAATCATGGTACTAGCGCCACGCAGAGAACTACCAGAATCAGAAGAGGTAGAGTCTGATTTGGCTGGGGTGGACGCTGAACTGGTCGCACTGCTGCCTTTGCTGCTCTCTTGGCGACTGGTTTTCCTTGAATCTCCTTTCGATCTTGATGCCCGTGATTTCATCGTTATTCTCCAAAGTGTGACTAATTTACTAGCTATTGATTATTATACGTTCGACTTTCGATGTCTAGGATGGTTATCTTCCTCAATGAATTGTCCAGCTCCATCAAGTTTTTTGTCCTGTAAATTGACAAAAAAAATCTGAAGCACTTTAGCCCGTTTGTTGTATGACATGGGTTAACTCGTGAGCAAGCAAATGTTTTCCTTCTGTACTACTCGGATTGTAGGCTCCCTGGTTAAAGAAAATATCTTGCTCAGTAGTAAACGCCTCCGCTTCAATGGCGTCATTCAATGCCTGAGCATTAGTGTCTGTATGGATTCGCACATGGCTAAAATCTACTCCAAAAGCTTCCTCCATCGGCTCGCGAATATTTGATTGTAGGGGCATTCCTTTTCCGCTTTCCTGATCGATAGCTACTTCTACTTCTGGAGACGCTTCCATTCCCCCATCATCAGTAGACTGTCTGTGTAAGGCTGATTCTCGTCGTATCGGTTGTATGTTTTCCGCGCTCACCTGTTCTAAGTTCGTTCCCATTTCAGGTTGTACCGACTCAGGAGATTCAATCTGTTGAATCACTTGTTCTGCCATAGCTTCGGCTTCTTGTTCATCCTGATCTTGCGGTTGACTAATCTGCATTTGTGGGTGAATGCGAGTTCCTTTAGTGCGGGTGGCTGATCGGCTATTTTGTTGGAGAGTACGGGACACATTATCGACCAAGGAACCAGGACGATAGAAAACTCCGCCGTAATCAGAACTATAATCGGAAGACGTGGATTCTGTTTTGGCTTGCATGGTAGAAGCACTGGAAGAATCCTTGCTGCTGTTCTTCTCTTGACGTGTTACGTTTCTTGAGTCATTTTTTGAGCGGTGTGCCTTCATCGTTTGATTTACCATTAATTTGCGATCGGTGCGCCTCTAGTCATTAAATCAATGGACAAAACTTGTGTGTCATGCAAAATGATGGTGAATGGAAAGCGACGAAGCACTGACGCTCTGCCAGTACGAAGCAACTTTCTTGCGCGTGCTGGGTGAGTAGGAGCGAACGGTTTTTTATTTTTGTCCAGTACAAACACAAACATAAGTTTCAATCTCGGATTGCTCCGGTAACGTGTTCCTCGACAAAGTTAAAGAGGCTTGTTCGGTCAAAGACACTGGTTTAGCTCAATAAACCTGTTTAATCCTTGACGACAGGGCTACAAACTGGAAAGCATTCGTAGGTGTCTTGACCTCTTTAACGTAGGCTTTCAAGCCTCAGTCTGGCTATCTTGTCCACAATTGTCCTGTGTTGAGCGGATAGCACGCCGCGTACAACAGCGTGAGATCGACACAGAAGATTACGGTTTGGGTGGAACCAATCGATCAATTCGCGCTGTCGCGATTCGTCGGTCTAAGGAAGCCCCTTGGTTCGCTTTTTGTTGGAGTGTATGAGAGACATTATCGGTCATGGAACCTGGGCTATGCAGAGAACCACTGGATTCTGAAGGAGTGGAGTCTGATTTGGCTGAGGTAGACGCTGAATTGGTCGCACTACTGCTCTTGCTGCTCTCTTGGCGACTGGTTTTCCTTGAATCTTTCGATCTTGATGCCCGTGATTTCATGCTTATTCTCCAGAGGATTACTAAGATACTTTGCTACTTACAGTTGAATAGTTAATAGGGATAAGGCTAAGGGAATTATCTGATTTGTGCAAGTCTTTGGTTGTATAACTTTACAAAAATTAAAACACTTCTGATAATTATCGGAGCTGCCGGAATTTCTTCCTGTATGATAATCAGGAAAGGCATTGTAGGCAGATGCCATGCCCAACTTTTTTGTCCAGTCAACCGACCTAATTAGGAAGCGAAGGAAGCGGGGAAATTTGTATAAATGATTTGTGAAAATAAATGAGGTTAAAACCCTTACCCTGTAAGGATTGCTAGTTCACAACTGATTTAGACACCCCAGAATTTAGCGTTAATCAGCCGTTGTCATGTGTGGATTTGCCGGATTTATTAATTTCCAAGATGACCAACACCCCCAACATGATTGGGCATATCTGACCCAAATGGGGCAACCCTTGCGACGCCGTGGTCCCGATGACGAGCAAGTCGTGAACTCACCACCGCTTTGGTTGATTTATCGCCGACTCTCGATTATTGATGTTCCTGGAGGGGGACAACCGATTTGGAATGAAAACCAAACGATGTGCGTAGTCGTCAATGGGGAAATTTACAACCACATTGAGTTACGCTCTCAATTACGAGAACACCATGACTTTCGGACTCAATCGGATGCCGAAATTGTGCTGCATTTATATGAGGAACGTGGTTCTCAAGCCCTCACCGCCCTAAATGGGATGTTTGCGATCGCGCTGTGGGACAAGCAACGACAACAATTATTTCTGGCACGCGATCGCTTGGGCATTAAACCCTTATATTACACTCAAGTCGGTTCACAACTGATCTTCGCCTCCACCCTAGCCTCCCTTCTGGCTCACCCCAATACCCCTTGGCATCCTCAGTTCCAAGACTTAACCAATCTCAGCGCCACCACATCCTACGTTCGAGGCATTCATCGCTTAGCTGGGGGACATTACCTATTGTTCGATGCCCACACTCAAACCGTAACGCCTAAATGTTACTGGAACCTAGCCGATTACTTAGTTACTGAACCCATCCCTGACAGCCGCACTCCCAGCGATTACATTCAGGATTATCGGGAGTTATTTGTCGATAGTGTCACCAAGCGGCTAATGAGTGATGTACCTGTAGCAGCCAGTTTGAGTGGTGGACTCGATTCTGGAGTCATTGTCGCCATTTCCCGTCAGATTCAACCCGATTTACACTGCTTTAGTATTAGCGATGATGACACGCGGCAAAATGGAGATATTGACGCCGCCGAACAGCTTTGCCAACAATTGCATCTGCCCTTTCATCCCCTGTGGTTTGATACCGAAACGTTCTTAGAGCAACTCGATTTTTCATTAGAGACATTTGAATATTTTATTGGGTTAATTGATGCACCTAAATTGCACCTAGAATGGATTTATAAGCACGAACTCTATCGCTATGCGAAAACCCTGATGCCCGATCTCAAGGTAATGCTACTGGGACAGGGGGCAGATGAATTTGCCGGAGGGTACTCAAAAGCCGAGGATAAAACCACCCAAAACTGGCAAGACTATACATCGGAATTAATCCAAAAAGAACAGCAAAATTTACAACTCAAAGAGCCAACTGGACTCGATGACGGTTCATTTATATTCGACTACACACTCAAATCCTATCCTTCTGGTTGCACTCCCTTTCAAAAAGAAATGTTGATGGGCATTTATTCCCTCCAGGACTATAACCTGTGGCATGAAGACCGCAGTTCCATGAGTCAAAGTATCGAAGCTCGTGTCCCGTTTTTAGATCATCGTTTAGTCGAATATCTTGCCGCTATTCCGCCCCAGCATCACCCGACACTGTTTTGGAATAAAAGGATTATCCGCCAAATGGCTCAAGCCTGGTTGCCCCACAGTTTCATCCATCGCCAAAAATCTCACGCCACAGAACCTAAACTCTACAACTCGATGAAGCATAAAATCGTACAGCGAATTTTTCCAGCGTTTAAGCAAAAATATCTGGATAATCCGGGTCAGCTCTTAATTGATATTGAGCCAGAAACCCTACTAGACTGGTTCGAGCAATCCTCACACCAGCCAACTTATAGTATCGCCTGTGAGCAGTTATTAACTGGGATGAAAATGGCTGTTTTTAAACAGATTTGCTCCCAGCGGAATTCTCCGGTAACTGGAGAGTACTTGTATCAGCGATCGCCGTTAGAGTTCACAGGTTAAACGTCACATCAATTGCCGCATATTAGCAAACTTAAACAATTCTCAAAACTAAAATAATTATGACTAACTATTTTGTCATCAAGAGCAAACTTAACAACTTAGTTCTTCAAGTTGACGACACCAATCGTATTGCTACAGATTTCGGCATTCAATCCCAGCATATCTGGGTTGTAACTGCTCAAGAAACCCAAGCCGATAACCAACTGTGGATGCTGAATCCACAAGGACAAATTCAGAGTAAGTTTAACGGTTTAGTTCTGGATATCGGAACAGAAAATTTACTGACTCTTTCTCATAAATATCACCAATACTTAAACTATCTCAGCAGTCAGGGTCTAGTTTACCCTCCCCTGTTAGTGACCGCTCCTCAAGATGATCAGCTCACTCAGCAATGGACAATAGAATGGAAACTGAATGCCTTTGCGATTAAAAGTAACCCAGATGGTAAGGTATTAGATATTTTTGGGGCTTTACCTTCAGAGTTTGTGCCAATTACCCTGGCGCCATTCTCTCCCAGTGCGCTCAATCAACAATGGGAAATTATGACTCCTGCGTCACCTTCAGCTTCAGGAACACGGGACACCTTGAATTCTGGTGAAATTCTCAAACCGGGTGAATGTCTAACATCAGCGAACGGAGTTTACTCCTTCTGCTATCTGACAAATTCCAATCTCGTACATTATGAGAATAAAGACAAGCCAAATATGAGGGTTTTGTGGCAAGCCAACAGCCATTTATATCCTCCTGCTTACCAATGTCACTTGCAACAATCAGATGGAAAGTTAGTCGTCTTCAATGTACCGGGTCATGCTACTTGGTCTAGTCAGAAATTTGGTTCACAGTATCCACCAAGTCAACTGATTGTGCAGGATAACGGTCATGTCATTATATATGACAAAAACGGTGCGCCCTATTGGGATTCGCTAGAAGAGACGAATGGGGCTTAGATTACCTTATACCAAGTTGCGTTCTATCATGTCATTGGAGAGCGAAGCGAAGAATCTGGACAGATGCGCGAGTTTCATTCCGTTTCACTACATTCTGCTCAGCATGACAGATTCTACCTTAGACTACAAAAGAACCATCATTAAGTCCAAATGCTTTTTGATGTTCGAGAATTCGTTGATGTTTTTCGATTAATTCTTGGTTATAACCTTGCCAGTTTTTTGTCGTTTTATCCTTTGCGGCGGAGTAACCTCCGGCAAATTCGTCTGCACCTTGTCCTAAGAGCATTACTTTTAGCTCAGGCATAATTTTTTTTGCGTAGCGATAAAGCTCGTGCTTATAAACCCACTCTTACTGACACTATCAACAAATAAGTCCCGATATTCTTGGACATAATCTTTAGCCGTGCGAGAATCTTTGACAGGTTCAGTAAATAAGTAATCAGCTAAATTCCAGTAACATTGAGGTGTGACAGTTTTTGTCTCAGCATCAAAGAGAAAATAATGCCCCCCCGCTAAGCGGTAAACACCTGCAACATAGGAGGTAGTAGCCCTGAAATTATATAAATCTTCAAACTGGGGATACCAAGGTGTTTTGGGGTGAACCAGCAGGGAAGCTAAAGTGGAACCAAAGATGAGTTGAGAATCCACCAAAGTGTAGTACAAAGGCTTAATTCCCAAGCGATCGCGTGCCAGAAATAGTTGTTGCCTTTGCTTATCCCAAAGGGCGATCGCAAACATACCATTGAGATAATTCAGGGCTTTTGGCCCCAACTCCTCATATAAATGCAGGATAATCTCGGCATCAGAGTTAGTGCGAAAGTGATGCTTTTCTCTTAAGTGCGATCGCAACTCGATATGGTTATAGATTTCCCCATTCACCACCACAAACAGGGTTTCATCTTCATTGGCAATTGGCTGCACACCTCCAGCTACATCGATAATCGAAAGTCGGCGATAAACCAGCCACAGGTGAGAAAAGTTTACCCTTTGTTCACCATCAGGGCTACGAAGAGAAAGTTCTTGCCCCATCTGGCTAAGATATTCCCAGTATTGTGGTAGCTGTTGACGATTTCGGAAATCAACAAATCCGGCAAATCCGCACATTTGTTGTAACTTTTATTGTCTCTCAGAATATTATATATGATCTTGAGTAGCATAAAAGGGGTCATAACTCATCGCACTATTAAGTTAAACGAATTTGTTTTAGCGATCGCCTTTTGTAGTGGTGTGACCCAGCTAAAATGGTGGAATAGTTTGTAGGTTGGGTTGAGCGAAGTCGAAACCCAACGGAATCTAGGGCTGAAGCCCTTACTACAAGCCGAATTTAATTCATCAAATAAGGTGTGCCATGCCACTACTTATCTGGAGTAGAAGATCATCATTGAAGAGTTGAACCATCGCGGCTGCTACTTTTGAGCAACGGAAACGCAATCACATCCCGAATACTCGCCGAATCCGTTAATAACAT
>NZ_JBKHUP010000160.1:0-12543 GCF_046565525.1 Coleofasciculus sp.
TTTCTATTCTGTGCATGAAAACTTCTACTTTTCCCCTTCAAATTAGCTTCTCAAATTAGTTTGTGAGAAATGCGGGTTTAGTCTACGCCACCCGACTACATAACCATCAAGTCCGAAAAGGCAGTGGTATTCCTTATATCTCTCATTTGATCAGTGTCGCCGCTTTAGTCTTAGAAGACGGCGGCGATGAAGACGAAGCGATCGCGGCTTTACTCCATGATGCCATTGAAGACCAGGGGGGCGACAAAACTCGTGTAGAAATTCACCAACGTTTTGGGCAAAGAGTCGTTAATATTGTCGATGGATGTACTGAGGATAAAACGCTGCCCTCACTTTCCTGGAAAGAACGCAAACTCAAGTATTTAGAAAAAATACGTCTAGCTCCCCCAGAGGTTCGTCGCGTTTCTTTAGCAGACAAACTCCACAATATGCGTTCAATTGTCGCCGATTGGGAACGAGTTGGAGAAAGCATTTGGCTCCGATTTACAGGCGGTAAACAGGGAACACTTTGGTTCTATCAGAGTTTTCTTGAGATTTATCAGCAACAGCATTCTACTTTTTTTACCCTTGAATTGACAAGATTGATTTCGCGACTCGAAGTTGCTTGTTAGGCTTAGGATTAGAAGCGATCGCGTGAATCACAACAACAATGGCTTGAATCGGAATGATTACCCGATCAAGCCGTAGCGATCGCGCAATTTCTGCTGAGGGTGCTACTAGGTAATAGATTATTTTACTCAAGTAGACTTGTTTGTAAGCAGTGCGACATTCACTTGTCCCGGTTGGGATCACACTCAACCAGTGGGATCACCAAGGATAAAAACTTAAAGCTTACCAAACCTTACCTCTAAACTTTGGACAAATATCATCTCAACTCTGTTTAACCTGAGTAACCGACATTTCTAGCTCTTTTCGCTTTAAACCTTGAGCGATCTCTTCCATGTAGGCTAATGACTCCTTCCACTTCGTTTTTATCACTTAACTTTATCCATCCACACCCGCTTACTTCATCCATCTCATCCTGCCCCTCCCAAGTAAAGGCAAAACGCTCTTGACTATTTTCTTGCTCTAAATATCCATCGAGGCAGCCTGTAACCAACCCAAATTGGAAATCACCAAGATTATCGGCTTGAATATTCACATAGGCTTGCGTTTCCATATTAAAATAATCTTCTTCCCACATCTCCATCTCACAAATGTGCCATGTCCCTACAAATGGGTGATGTGCTTCTTTGTTCTTAAGTCTCTTTACATTCATTGTCAACTCCAGCCAATCTTCATTGTAATCATCCCACCTGTTATCACTATCACAACTACTCTTTACTCCCACCAACACTCCCACTGGAGACTAAACGACTCTATCCCCACTTCTCTTTGCGGGTGACATACGTGAGAGCAGTCCTATCGCACACGAGCCAGCGATCGCATCCTTACTCCTTGCTTATGGACAAATCTCTGACATTTTTCCCACTAACTCTAGTGCAGCGCGGCAGAAATACTTGAGCAGCTCATCTTAGAGTAAAATGGAACAATGAAGCCAAAAAAACTGGATGACCTAATCAAATATTACACTCACAACAACCTTCGCTATGTCTGACCCCTGTCCCCTCCCCGGATCTGGCGAATAGGAGGTATAACCCTCTGTTCAATCTAAACAACTGTAGAAAATAATATCCAACCCCAATAGTTTCAGGGATAGCTGAAGCTTTTACAGTGCAAACGTACTAGACTAGGCGCTAAGCTTTATCCCGTAATAGTTTTAGCAATCAACCTCTCAAAAATAGAAACCATGTTAGTCTGGCAAGCGCTTCATGATCGCGAAGCGCTTGTAAATAGACAATCTTATCGGTTGAAACTCCCGCTATCATTGGGATTGAGCGCGATGGTACATAAAATGAGGCGCGTCAAAAATCGCCGCAAGGCGCATGGTGAGGCAGTTTCAATTTTATGTATGGTGAACTTCAGTTTGACGCCAAAGTCAGCAGCCAGTAGCGGTCACAGGATTTTTGAGGGAAGCGTGCGATCGCGTGATTTTATGTCCTGACGATTGCCAATAATTGCAAGGCTATTTGAATAAGGGTTTTAGGCATTTTATAAGTGAGAAAGCGAGAAAGCCCGAAATTAAATACAGCGTATTGCCCAAAAATGGGATGCTCTTGTATCATATCATTCAAGCTTGTTGCCACCCTTGTACTTCCATTGAAAGGGTTTAGACATAGTACGGTTGAAGTAATCAATGAATTCTAAAATGCGAGAGCTTAATTCCACAGTAGAGGTAAAACTGGCACGACGGAGCAAGCGTCTCACTAAAATACTGAACCAACACTCAATCTGATTTAACCAAGAGGTATGTTTTGGGATGTAAACGAAACGAATACGGTGGTTGGTATCAGACAAAAAAGCGGCACGGCTGGTCATGGACTTAAGAATCCCTTTTTGTTCCTTCACTCCCAAGTCGGTATCGATTTGACAGCAAGCAGCAACCAGTCGCACCAGGGAAGCTGATTTGTGAATGTTGAGTTGGTCAACCAGAAAAATCCACTCCCCATCCGGGTCAGTTTCAATGGTATTGGCTATATGGTTGGCAAAGTCGCATTCTTGGCGAGTTGGACTAATCGTAGGAGCGATTGCTTTTCCTGTAGCAATCTCCAAATTGGCAATTAGGCTAACTGTACCATGGCGAATGTACTCAAATTCTTGGTATTCAATGCGCCCTGGTTTCATCGGTAAAGTTCTAGCCGCACGTTCGAGTGCCTGGATGCCTGTCATCTCATCGGTACTTACCAGATGAATTCCTTTTTCAGACAAAGTTTGAGCTTGTTCATACAACTGGCAAATGGCTGTTACCTGTTGTTTGAATTCTTCTGGGTCATCCGGGTTAGCATTGAGCCAGTAACGACTTCGATGGGGTTGTAAAGTTGCCTCGTTTTAAAAAACGTCCCACACTGCGCGGGGAAATTTGCTCTACTATACCTCGTTTGACTATTTCCGAGACTAACTCTTGGGCTGTCCAGTGACTCACTGGATGCCCCACCCTAGGGGGCGACTCGCAAGCCAGGGCGACAATCTGTACGACTTGCTCCGTTGTAAATGTAGCTGGAGTACCTGATCGGGGTGCATCGGCTAAAACGGCTATGATCATTTGTAGCAGTTGTTTGTCGCTGATACCCTCGCCTTCCATACTTATCATATGGTTAGCTGCCGCCGACCAGCGCTGTCGCCACCTCCGTACCGTGTTACGTGCCAATTGCAACTGTTGAGCTATCTGACTATTGTTCATACCCTCGGCAGCCAATAAAACTACCATTACCCGTTGCACTAATCCTTGAGGACTACTGTAGCGACGCACTACCTGTTCGAGTAAAGTTCGCTGTTGCTGTGATAATTTAATCCTCAGGGGACGGGGGTCAGGCATGGCTAAGGTTGTTATGAGTGCAATAGTTTGATTAGGTCATCCAGTTTTTTTGGCTTCATTGTTCCATTTTACCCTAAGATGAGCTGCTCAAGTATTTCTGCCGCGCTGCACTAGTTGGAATCTTAGCGGTACGATGTACCGCCCAGCCGAGGAGTTCAGGAGTGCGATCGCGATCCCCAAATCCCAACCTCAATAACCAACTCAATTTTCCTGGTTTCGCGGCTTCTCCACACCTGACCCATCACCCCATGCCAGTTTTCACCAAGGATTGCAGAATTTTCCCGAAAATCGCTCTCTTCCCGGAGGCTATGAAGCCACTTGTGATCAGATTGATCACAAGTTCAATCCGGCGATCGCATTTCTACGCTCAAGGGGGTGTACATTGTACACCCCCTTCCCAGTCAATTCCCTCTGGCGTATAACTTAATAAAGCTTAAGCGATTAATAGCCAACATTGAGCAGCGCCCCGACTTGCACCGCGTCGGCGATCGCGTCCAACAAAAAAGCTGAAACTCTTGAATTTTCATACCTATATATAATGAAGGGATTTTTTCCAAAATCCGCCGCGTTTATGATAACTCCAAGGCAATGGATTAGAATAGGTGGTTTGGATCATCGAGCGCGATCACAGACACGGATTAACTTGATCGGGTTGAAGTGTGAATATGTTCATGGTTGAAGGCGCGATCACAAAGGCGAATCAACCCATTCAATCTGACCTTTCCGTACCCAAAAATGGCACTTGCACTCATTAAGCTGTCGTACAGATGGATAAACTGTTGGACGCTTTAACCAGTCAAGAACAACTTTCCATGATGGACGCCGTGAAGTATTGAGAGACAAAAGAATCACCTCTCCACATCCTCCTGGGCAGCGAAAGCAAGCCCACTTTCGATACTTTTCATCTCCAACGATTACAATCTCACTAGGGGCAATTTCTTCTGGAGTTGGATGAGAAGATATTATCCGACCTATCAATTCTGGCTGCTTAATCAGCCGAAGTGAAAGGAGAATGTGTCGAACAAGAGAGCGCAAAAACATAGGGCTTATACCTGATCAAGAAATGGCTCAACATCTCCTCTACCCCAGCTTCCATTTGTGCTACATACTGGGCAATACTCATTAGCACGAACACCGGGCTGTCGATCCGTCTGAAGGTGATACTTTCTAACTTTTTGAGGCATGGCTCCCTCTTCCCCTCGAAATCCTTGGAAACGGTGAACCATCTCCTCAAGCGCCATAATCGCTACATCTGTTGTGAACAGAACCACGGCTGGACTCGGATTGCCCTCCCCAAAGACATACGCCTCAGCTTTCCGGCGTTCATACTCATCGGGTTGGTCGCGTTTGAGTGTCTCATCACGGGCGATGACTGGATTAATCACTTCACGACAGAGCAGACAGGTACATCCAGGTAAAAGCGTTGTCACTCTGCCATCTAAAGCTTGTATCTTCGGTGGTTCTGATGAGGAAACTTCAATTGCTAACCCCATGTCAAAGACTGGTGTAAGGTAGTAGTAAGCAAAACGGTTTAATAGTAAGCGCCCTGCGTGATCGTCTGTGCAGCTAAATACAACATCGCATGACTTCAAAACATCCCGGCACACTGGATCGCCTATCCAAGCTTGGTAGCTTTTCACCTCAACACCGATTCCCAGCATCGTAAGTGATCGCCCAACCACCTCCACTTTGAGGCGCTGCTCTTGAGCATCAACCCATGTCGCACCATGCAGCCGATTCAAGTTACTTTCCTCAACAACATCTTTATCAAAAAGGGCAATCTGCCGAACTCCTAACTTTGGCAGCAACATAGCCACTGCGCTGCCTGTTCCACCACAACCAACGACACCAACCCGCAAGATGGACAGGTCTTGCGTCAAAGCCTTACCAAAAGCAAGGGATTGTCGGTGGAAAACTGAAAACGATACCCCTTTTCCTCGACCTGGGTAGTAAAGCTGAATCCTATTCCCAACACAACAGATGAAATCTAGTGACTCATACTCTCTGGGATTTATCCAGCAACGTCCAATTAAATTTTTCTCTGAAGTCAAAACAAGGCTAAGAAGCCTCGTCGTTTCTCCATTTCGATTTTGAGCGAGCTGCACCAAATCGGGTTCATTAATATCGTCCTGATCAGAGAAGGTTGCAAATCCACCCGGATGACTATGAACAAGGGCAACGGTCATCCTGTTAGCCTGAGCCAGATTCAGGGCTTGAACAAAGGAATCCGTCTTCCAGGTAATGTACTCAGATGAACACGAGACAATTTCTGCGTCTGGGATGGACAAAACATCAAAAGACAAATACTTCCGACGAGGTAGGTTACTCCACGGATCGGATGGAATAAAGGCTTCACCACAAAGCAGATAAGCTGCTCGTTCCCGCCCATCCTGGTGAAGCAATCTGTTTTTTAACTCTTGGAGGTGACGTTCCTGTAAGGTCAGACTCACAAAGCTGTTCATGCGGCAACCTCCAAAGCATATTCAATACGCTTGAGCATTGTCCAAATACCATCGACTCCACGTCGCCACTCGTTGTTATGGCGAGACCAGCGCTGCCACGAGCGTCCACTGAATGAGAAGGGATTGTTAGCAGCTTTTGGATAGCGGTTGCCCTGCACAAGCTTAATCCAAGGCTCAAGATAAAACATATCTGGTGCAACATCTGGGTAGCCTGGAGGCAGAATGATCAACACATCTACCTGGTTTGCGTTATATTTTTGAGCTGGGAGCCTAAATTTGGGCAGGACAATACCCTTGTTACATCCATCCACAATTTCTTCAAAGGCAAAACTTTTGCTCTCCAGGTATTTCCGGTCTCGTGAAGGCAAAAAGGTCATGGTCTAGCCCTCCGTCGTGGTTTTCTTACCGGTGAAGAAGCGCTCAACTCCTTCGGCATTAAGGTCAACCATCTCAGTGTTTTCTACCGGGCGGTCTTCCCCTCCCCTAACTTCCAGCCAGACTCCGTAAGTTTGAGGATCAACTCCCGCAAGCTGCTTAAGCTTCAGTCCAGTAATTAGCGGTACTCCCCACTCAAAACGGCGTCCGTCAATTACAAAGCGAAAAGAGCGATCACTGCGCCATGTGATGAAACGTTCCACACCTTGCTGTCGCAGATCTACCGTCTCGTCTAGACGAATTTCTTCGAGTTGTCCTCCTGAAAGCAGATAGAAAATCAGGTACTCGTCTGATGGTCTCTTCCCAGCCGTGTCTAGGAGTTGAAGTCCTGTGATGACCGGATCGGCTACTGAATAAGTATCCTCGTCAATTTTGACTCGGTAGCTTTTTGACGTAACCATGTGCAATCCTCCCAATTGCTAGAGTGATTATCAATTGCTATTGTGCAATTATTTATTTTATTGCACATCTGCCTTAAAATTGCAAGTGAGCAATTGGAGGCAGAATGGGAAAGGTAGAGTTCAATGTGGAGTCCTTTTATGCGGCACTAGACAGTCAGCGGCAGTCTAAGAAGCTGACATGGAAGCAGGTCGCAGAAAAATCTGGGGTCAGCGCATCAACTTTAACCCGAATAGCACAAGGAAGAAGACCTGACGTAGATAGCCTTGCTGCGTTGCTAACATGGTCAGGTCTCAAAGCCGAATTATTCTTCTCTCAAGGTGTTCAACAAACCCAAATAGAATCCGACCCTCTCGCTAAAATCACGGCGTACTTACGGGCGGATTCTCATCTAACACCCGAAGGAGCAGCAGCAATTGAGGCAATAGTCAAAGCGGCTTATGAAAAACTTCGTCAAGATGGTTAATCCCACATTCGGCAGGTTGATCCACATGTAGTGCGTTAACAATGGTTGTTATGGCAGATATAAAGTATAGTGCATCTGAACTACACCGTAGGCAGCGCCCGAAAAAAATTCCTACACTATAGACAGTGGTGCAGACTGTGGGGTTGATGATGAAATTACGCCGTGGATTTAAGAAAGAAGCCAATAACTACTCCAGAGAATTTCGAGCGGAGCTAGGACTCAAACCCCATGCCCCTCTCTGTCCCTGGAAACTTTCTGATCTATTAGGCATTCCTGTCGTTCCACTGTCAGAGTTTAAGAATGAGTGTCCGACACAAACCGATTACCTAACTCAGAAAAATCGAGAATGCTTCTCTGCCGTAACCGTCTTTAATGGTCATCGCCGTTTAATTGTCCACAATGATTCGCATCACCCTCACCGACAGGCATCCAACATCGCTCATGAACTAAGTCATGGGATTTTACAACATCCCCCAACTGCGCCCTTCAGTGAATATGGCTGCCGTAACTTCAACAAGACGATAGAAGACGAAGCTAACTGGCTAGGACCGGCTCTTCTGATTTCCGAAGAAGCTGCTCTCCACATTGTCAAGAGAAAGATAAGCATGGATGAAGCCGCTAACTTCTATGGCGCGACCAAGCAGGTCATCAGGATGCGGATCAATGTGACTGGAGCCAAAAAGCGCGTAGCGGTACAATATACCGCCTAGTCGGGGAGTACAATGCTCAAAATCTCAACCTCCAAAGCTAAAACGCGATCGCACTCCATCTCCCCACCCCTAACTCTTTGGCAGGAACCCTTTGGCAAGAACCCGAAAATCGCCAATTGAACAACGGGATGCGATCGGATCGCTCCCTGTCAGCTTCCAGCCAGCTAAAGAGTCAACCTAAACTAGCCTGACGGCTTCTTTGGGGTGAAGTGGCACTTAGGATCAAGACACCGGGGATTTAACTAGCTCAATCAGAGGACGCGATACTTGCTTACGTCCTATCTGACACGAGGGAGCGATCGCATCGCCATTTTTTGCCGCCAGTCCGAGCGTGATCGCGGGTCTTCTCACTTGCGACCATCTGAAACTCCCCCAGACTGAATTCCTGTGTTAACGCGGCTTGAGCAAACGATCTATAAATAGATCTCCCTAAATTCCGTAAATATACCAGATGCGATTCGATGCATCTTCGGTTAAATTCGATATAAAGACCATCCGAGAGGCTCCTTCGCTATGCCCGTAACCGAATCGCTATCGACCGCCGTGCTGGTTTGGAAATGACTGGAAAGGATAACCAATTTGAGCTGACGAAAATTAAATTTAGGGGAAGTTATGCCTGAGCGGTCACTACAACTGGATGATTTACGTGATATCGGTAGTCCAGAGAAAATAGCATCTCTGTTCAGAAAATTAGGTTATAACGCCGATGCACAACCGTTAGATATTGATGACCTCCAGTTGTCACCGAGAAGCGGTGAAGCGATTTACGACGCTTACATGATAGCTGACCAAGGCAGTGGCGGACTCCAAGTTTGGCTGTTTCAGTTGCAACCGGATGAGTGGACTTCTCCTAGCACTGCTAGTAGTCGGATGAGGGCGATCGCCTCTCAAGTTGGGCGTCGGGAGACAGAATTCTTGCTGCTGGCTACCAAGGATTATGACCAATTGATGTTGGTTAATTGTCGTAAGAGCTTTGATACTCAAAAAGATGAACTCAAAGCCAGCATTAGAAAGCTGCTGATTGACCGCACCAACCCGACTGCCTATGACTGCGATCGCTTAAATGAGATTGCCGTTCAAGGTCGCAGTCCCCAGGAACTCTACAAGGTTCAGTGCGAAGCATTTGACATTGAGAAGCTAACCAAACAGTTCTACAGGGGTTACAAAAATTTATTTGAGAAGGCTCAGAAAGTTATCAAGCAGTATAACCCCCATCACTACTTTGATGAATCAGACCGCTTGCACCAGTTCTCCCAACGCCTGTTAGGGCGGATTATGTTTCTGTACTTTTTGCAGAAGAAGGAGTTTTTGGGAGGCGATCGCACTACATTAGAGCTTGCCAGTTTCCAGCAGGAAGGATTTGAACGAGCGGTTAGACTGCTAGAGCGTCATCGGGGTTGTATGGTAGCTGATGCTGTAGGTTTAGGTAAGACCTACATCGGCTTGCGAGTGCTGGACTACTACCTCATTAAAGAACGCCGTCCCGGTTACGTTCCCCGTGCATTAGTAGTTTGTCCAGCTCAATTGAGAGACTTGATATGGTATAAGAAACTAGATGAATTTGGACTTAAAGCTGACGTTCTCTCTCATGAGGAAGTAAGCCGTCAAACTTTTAGGAGTGCTAATTACAGCAAATATGACATTGTTGTAGTCGATGAGTCCCACAACTTCCGCAATAGTTCGACTAACCGCTATCGGAACCTACAAAAGCTAATTAGTAGCGGTAAGCGGAACAAGCGAGTATTGCTGCTGACAGCCACTCCCATCAATAATAGTATTTTTGACCTCTACCACCAAATGTTACTGCTCACTCGTGGGGGTGAAACTTATTACCGAGAGTGGGGAATTTCCAATCTTCAGGGTTACTTCAAAGCCTTAGCTAAAGGTAGCGTTGAGATTACCGAACTGCTGCTACAGACAATGGTAAGACGTTCTCGCCAAGACGTAATCAGACGACAAGCAGCCGGGGAGGAAATTCGCATCGCTGGCAAACTGATTCACTTTCCCAAACGCCGACTAGAACAATTCACTTATAACTTTGAAGATATTTATATTGGACTCTATGCTGAAATTGGCAACCAGATTGACCAGTTGCACCTTGCCGCTTACAATATCAAGGCATTTAAGAAAAAGAAACAAAGAACTGATGAGAATGAAGTTAAACGCAATACTGCTCTAGTCGCTCTGCAAAAAGCTTTATATCTCAAGCGGCTAGAAAGTTCGCTAATTGCGTTTAGAAATAGTATCCGGAACCAAAGAGACTTTCAGGAGAGATTCTACGAAATCATCACCAATGAAGGTAGGCTACTAGATAGTAAGAACTTCCGCAGGCTGGTTTTGGCAATTGAAGATGAAGAAGAGGAGGGTTCAGTTAATGCCATCATTGAATCGTTAGATGAGGTCAACCCCAAAGACTACTACATCGACCAGTTGCGATCGCACATTGAAGCTGACCTGAATATCCTCAACGACATTCTCAACAAGCTCGACCAGATTCAAGGCTCTGTTGAAGAAAACATAGACTCTGATCGCAAGCTAGCAGCATTTAAGCACCTGCTGACCGCTCAGCTCAAAGGTCAAAAGATTCTGGTGTTCAGCTACTTCAAAGACACGGCTAACTACCTGTACAACCAACTACTCAATGATGAAGACTGGTTAGCACAGATGGCAGTTAACGGGCAATCGCCAGTAATTGAACTCCTGACAGGTGAAACGTCCGCTAAACAGCGAGAAGAAAAGGTCAAACGCTTTGCCCCTAAAGCCAACCACCAAAGCGAAGAGGAATTAGAGGCTCTCCAACAAAACCCTATCGACATTATCATTTGCACTGATGTTCTGTCCGAAGGGCAAAACCTACAAGATGCTGGGGTGCTGGTTAACTATGACCTTCACTGGAACCCAGTACGAATGATACAACGGGCGGGTCGGATTGACCGTCTGGGAACTGACTATGACGAGCTATTTATCTATAACTGTTTCCCAGAACAAGGTCTAGAGAACTTACTGGGATTGGTAGCACGGTTGCAACAAAGAATTGCAACCATTGACCGCGAGGTGGGACTTGACGCCAGTGTTCTGGGAGAAGTCATTTCAGATAAATCTTTAGAGGAATTGTATCGACTCAAGAGAGCCGACACCGATGCCGAGAAAGAAGCCATCCTAGAGGAACTGGAACAAGCGGCTGATTTGGTGTCTCTCGATGAGATGCGCTTGCCCTTACTGGAGTTTATTAAACAAGCCGGTCAAGAACTCGTTGAAGAAATCCCCTTGGGAATTCATAGCACCCGACATTTCAACATTCCCGATTCTAATATTCGAGATGGAGGTATCTTTCTAGCATTTCGCGCTGGTGATAAGCACTTCTGGCACTTTTACCCCCGCATTCGTGGTGCTATAGCACTAGACCCAAATTATCTAGTTAGCGACAAACGCAAGATTTTTAACTGGCTTAAGTGCAAAGAATCTGACTTCCCTCCTCCAGACCAACTGTTGCCAGTACCGTTCGACAATGCCATTTTCGCGGTACTCGAAGGCGCTACTCTAAATTTAATGACCTACTTCAAAAAGCAGCAAACCAGCAGGCAGATAAAACCTAAGCTGACCAAGCTTTTACAGAAGATTCACCATGCATTAACTCAGTTTAACCTCTTTCAAGAGGAACCAGCCGACCAAGAAGCTATAGAGCGCATTCTGAAAGTAATTACCACCGTCAACCTTCGTATTTACGAGCGTGACATCAAGGAAATTTGGGATAGATACGTTCAGCATCAAGATTTAAACGTATTGACTTCTGAGTTAGACGAGTGCTTTGTTGAAAATGACCAGTACAACGAGATTGGAGAGGAGGAAGAACTAACTCCATTAGAAATGATTCAAGAAAAAGATATTCAGTTGGTGTGTTACCAGTGGTTTAAGCCTGAATGAGTAAGCCCCTGCTCAGAACGCATCGACCCTGGTAGACCAATTCCAGTTGATGCGGTCAAATCGGGCGGAATTTTCCGCCGTGTAGCGGACGGTGTGCTGAATGTTTTTTGTGACTGAGGTAGGTTTGTATCGAGCGGGTAGGCATTCCCTGCTCGGCTAGGGAATAACCGCAGGCATGGTGAAGCAGATGAGGGTGGATTTTAATGCCCAAGCCAGCAGCTTCGCCAGTGCTAGAAATAATCTTAGCGAGCGCATTCCTATTTCTTGCCATTGGTTCGGGCGCGATCGCGTACCCGCTCCAATTGATAATTATATTTCACCGATGTGGAAATCCCCATATTGAAGTAACTTATTAAGACTACGCTATCGAAAAGCAAAATCGTTAATACCTTAAAAGGGGTCTCTAGTCGTCGCTATGGGCAAGCTGGATACACAAACGAGAGCAAAAACAATCTTTGGAGTCCTAGCTACTTTTGGGTTTCTGTAGGCGGTTGCACTCTTGAGGTGCTGAAACAACGTCATCAAAAATCAAAACCGTTCCTTCGCTTCGCTCAAGGACAAAGCTTAGAAGGACGGGGCTTGAGACCCATCAATTCCGGTCATAATGAATAGCTAGAAAAATCAGCCAGCGATCGCAAACTGATAATATTACCCTTCTAGGACGAAAGCAACGCCTCTAAATCAGAGAGTATCTGCTCCAAACGCTGCTGCTTGTGCGGATCATCCCATACC
>NZ_JBKHUP010000161.1:0-12440 GCF_046565525.1 Coleofasciculus sp.
CACATCCTTGGTACTCGGAGATTTACTCTCAAGTCCTTCAGGATGTAGTTAAGCGCGTTAAGGTAACATTCGACCGTAGCAGTAGCCGGATTGTCTTGGAAGCCCACACTGTACTCGGTACTCCGAGTCAGTGATGGGAGTTGTCACAATATTGCAGATGCACGCCCGGAGCATCCGCCTTCAGGAGTGGGGTATTAACAGAACCTGAGTAGAGATTTCGAGACTTAAATCTAAATCTTGATATAGACTGAGCATGATTCCTAATCCTGATTCCTCTGTGTCACCTAAATTGAAATCTTTTGGCACCATTCGACCCATTGGGGCAGCTGCCCTACAGGGTATTGCTTTTTGGGGAGAAAAATTGATTGCAATTGATGGCACAAGTGGCTATCTGTTGCAAATTGACCCCCAAACTGACAATACCAAAATTTTGAATTCATCGCCGGAGCTAGATTTTGCCGATGCGACGGGTTTAGCCATCGTGGGGGATACGCTGTGGTTGACCTCGAAAGAGAGAGTGTACTATTGCCAACTCGGCGGCGATCTGCAGCTTCAGCATTTCCTGACATTGCCCTACACCGCCAATGGTGTCGCACTTAAGGGCTCGACAGTCTATATCACCTGTCAAAAAATGGGATATATTCTGATTTACAGTCGGGATACTGGGCAGGAGATTACCCGCTTATATGCCCCAGGAATTGGCATGGAGAACATTACGGTACGGGATGAAGAACTTTGGGTTTCGGATCAGGAAGAACAGACGGTTTACTGTCTTGATCGCGCCACCGGAAACATTATCTTCAGCGTTCTGACTCCCTTTGAGAATCCCACAGGCTTAACGTTCTACCGAGATCCCCAAACCAATCAGGAGATTCTTTATATCGCCTATGCGAGCGAAGAACCCTACATCCGTGATAACCCCAACGCTCAACCCAACCACGAATTACAATATCGCGATCGCACTTTTATTCATCCCCTCTACTTTCACTACAATGCCGAGGAACGCTATGCCCTCTCCAATGGCTATTTAATTGAAATGTCTTACGTTGAGGAACTATCCCCTCTAGAAGACGTAGCCCTACAGGACGTAGAATGGCGCATCGCCTTACCCTCAGAAACCTTACGCCAAAAAATCCGCGCCATTGAACCCATTGGGATTCCCTTCACCGAAGAAATCCAAGACAATCAACGTGTGGCGGTGTTTAAATTCGATACCCTCGCCCCCGGAGAACGGCATTTATTTGGCTGGAAGGCGCTTCTAGAAGTCTGGAGTATCAAATATCGCATGACTCCCAGAGATTTAGAAGATCTACCAGAGTTGCCACTCGAATACAAATCCCGCTACTTGGTGGATGATGACGAATTAGCCATGGATAGCGAAATCATCCGCCGCGCCGCCCGTGAAGCTGTAGGTCGGGAAACGAATTTATTGCGACAAATGTATAGTATTCGCAATTATGTCTATGACCAACTCGCTTACGGAATCAAACCCCATATCGATACCCCAGATGTCGTTTTAGCGCGAGGGATTGGTTCGTGCGGGGAGTATCTCGGTGTCTTGTTAGCCCTATCCCGTCTCAACGGGATTGCCTGTCGTACCGTTGGTCGTTACAAATGTCCCGCCCATGCTGATCAACGAGACATTCCCTTACAACCTGATTTTAATCATGTTTGGATGGAATTTTACCTACCAGGATTTGGTTGGGTTCCCATGGAATCTAATCCAGACGACACCCGCGAAGGTGGACCTTACCCCACTCGGTTTTTTATGGGACTGGCTTGGTATCATGTAGAAATTGGCAAAGAAATTACGTTTGAAACCCTGACCAGTAAAGGCGTTCCGGTTAATAAGGAAGAGGTTTCTATTGGGGATCTGGCGATTAATCATGTCCGATTCAAAATTCTTGATGAATTACCGCCTCTGGGGGGATAGTTTTCAGGGATGTAGGGGCGGGTTTCACTATTATCGTTTTGGGTTCATCCAGATGTGACTCGCGCCCGCCCCAACCAAGTTTTGAGTGGGCAGCTATAAATTATGGATATGACAAAGGGCGAATATGGAAGTTATTCCAGCTATTGATTTACTCGAAGGTCGTTGTGTACGGTTATACCAAGGCGACTATGGGCGATCGCAAGTTTATAGTGAAAACCCGGTGGAGGTGGCTAAACAATGGGTTGACCAAGGGGCAAGTCGGTTACATCTGGTTGATTTAGATGGGGCGAAAGCGGGTCATCCTGTTAATACCAAGACGATAGAAGCCATTGTCCAAGCGGTATCAGTTCCCGTAGAAGTCGGGGGAGGATTGCGCGATAAGGAAGGTGTCAGCCAACTGCTTTCTCTTGGCGTTCAGTACGCGATTTTGGGAACGGCGGCGGTTGAAGATCATCCCTTAGTCCAACACCTGTGTTCTGAATTTCCCGATCGCATTATTGTTGGTATCGATGCGCGAAATGGACAGGTAGCAACGCGGGGATGGCTAGAAACATCAGAAGTTACGGCGACTCAACTGGCACAGCAAATGGCTGATTTGGGTGTATCGGCAATTATTTATACAGACATTCAGCGGGATGGTACACTCACAGGACCCAACCGCGACGCCCTGCGAGAATTAGCTAGTCATGTCTCGATTCCAGTTATTGCTTCTGGGGGTGTGAGTTCAATTACGGATTTATTGAGTTTACTGGCTTTGGAACCCTTAGGCGTGATCGGTGCGATCGTGGGTCGCGCCTTGTATACTGGCGATGTTTCCCTCAAAGAAGCCATTCAAGCCGTGGGACAAGGACGCCTTCAGGATATTCCTCCAGATTTGGGATCGTCTTCATTCGCATAAATTAACAGATGGGACGCTGACCTAGGGGAACAGCATGAACATATTCGCTACCAGAGGCGGGCCATCCCCGGCGGTAAGAGGCTTCTTCTGGCTTGCCCCAGCCAAGCTGGAGGATGATTTCCAGAATCTGGGAATTCCGATAATGTAAAAGGTTAACCCATTCCGTCATTGATGCGATCGCGTCCACATCCTCAGGCTGAATTTGGCGATAGTCTTTGCCGAGACGGATGCTGAGGTACAAGTCCATACCCTGAGTAACCTGTTGCCAAAACTCCAAGATTGCATCTTTGGCAGCTTTGATAATCTCTATGTCATGGGTTAATGCCACTAACTGATCATCAACAGCCGGATATCGCAGTGTTTTTCCTTTGAGGGTTAACTGTCGCCAAACAATACCCGAAACCTGATGTTGTTGCTGGTAGTGGTGAACCGCCGCTTTAAAATCTCGATAGGCACTAAATTTTTGAATGCCATCAGATTTGAGAAATAGGTCAATCACAGGATTTCCCGATGCTGAAGCGGCTAGATTCAGGCGCTGACCATTCATACAGGCGCGACGTTCCTCTGCCAAGATTTGGATCAGTTCCTTGGTGCTGTAAACCCGTGACATCAGATGTGCGATTGAGCGGAGTAGCTTGGGACAGCAGGGATGCTCCCGGTGCAGGGGAAAATTGAGATAGGTACTCTGCCAAAACTTGAATTACTTTATAATTGCATATTTTGGATACTTTTCCCCAAACTCTCACAGAGCATTAATTTTGGCTTAATTCCGTATTAATCTCGTTAATCGGTCGCCGTTTTAATTCTGGGGATTCAGAACGGGGAAGTAAGTCAAACACCTCCCGAAAGACATCATCAACTTTTTCGTAGCTGAGTTGTCCCATTTCATTCAATCTCACCTCACCCTCTTGGTCAATGAGAACGGTTTGGGGAACTAACCCTTCATAATAGTAGCCCGGTTGCATTGGGTTATCACTGGGTTTGTCGTACAGAGTATCCACGCTAACCGGGATAAAACTCGCCGCCCGTCCATAAGGCGCTTGTAACTGGGACACCACTGTAGAAAATTGCTTACAATCTTTGCTGTCATCAATGTAGAACACCAGCAAGGCAGGTTTATGGGCTTTCATAGAGTCTGCCAGAGTGACGCGGGGTGGGACGAGGGAACCATTCCCGGCATAGAGGGCAAATATATTGCCGTCAAAGTGGTCATCATTGAGTTCGGCTAGGGCTGATGGTGTTGATAACAGCAAACAGCCGAGGACAGCAATCAGAGTGACCAGACATTGGGCAATGAGACGTTTGTAAGAATAGCGATTGGTTAGATGTTGACTGAGAACGGGTAATGAGTCAAAGGTCATATTACAGTTACAAAGTTAGTTTAGATGAAATTCCCTGTCTTTGATTATCTCTGATTGGCTGACGAGTTCAAGCGATCGCGTGAACTAAACTGCGTTATTATCATGCCAGCGCAATAAAGTCAAATAGGTAGAATAATATACTGACTAGCCATAAATAGGTGAGCTTTGGGCGACAGCCCCGCGCTCTACCTGTCAGAGTGAGCGTCGGGAAGGATAGCCCGACAATGAAGCGGAGCGCAATTGTCAATCTGGGGTGTTCTGTTTTTCGACATAAGATTTTAATTGGGAGACAGTGACCCCTCCGCAACTAGCAATGAAGTAAGACTCATTCCATAAAACTGATTTCTTGAAAACTTTAGCTAAATCTGGGAATTCTGACCTTAAGCGACGGCTGGTTACAGACTTGATATTCCCAACGAATTTAGGCAACTCTAGCTGTGGATAATATTGAAACAGCAAATGAATGTGGTCTTCCTCTCCATTGACCTCAATTATTTTGCACTCCCATTTGCAACACAACTCCCACATTAATTTCTGGATTCGCTCAATCATTTGTCTGGTAAAGATTTTGCGACGGTATTTTGTCGTCAAAACCAAATGTGCCTTTAAGTCGGAAATCGATCTTCCGCTTGAAACAAAATCATTCTTCATCTAGTCAACGTACCTAATATAGGCTACGCTGATTCTAACAGACCAAGAAAGACAATGATTATCTCCTACCAGTACCGCCTCAAGCCAAATTACGAACAACGCTCTCGTCTGACTCGTTGGCTCGATATGCTGCGCTATCAGTACAATTGGTTACTGGCACAGAGGTTTGATTGGTGGGAGAACAATCGTAACTCCGTTAATGCCTGTCCTTTGGTTTGTAGTATTGCTCAACCAAAAGAGCAGCCAGAATACTATGGGCAGAAACGTTCGTTGGTTCAGTTGAAGCAGGAACGTCCCTGGTATCAAGATATCCATGCCCATGTACTCCAGGATGTTGTTAAGCGGGTTAACTTAGCCTTTCAGCGATTTCTCAAGGGCGATAGCAATGGGAAGCGTAGTGGAAAGCCTCGATTTAAGGGGAAGAATCGCTATCGGACAATGGCTTTCCCGTCAATCAAGGCTAGACGGAAACTTAATCAACGTATTGCCAGATTGCATCAACGCATTGCTCTTCAACGCAAACAATGGCATTACGAACTAGCTGGAAAATTGCTAGACAAAGCCGATGTTATCTTCGTCGAAGATCTCAAAGTCTCCAATATGGCTCGTCGTAACAAACCCAAACAGGATGAAGAAGGGAATTTTCTACCTAATGGACAATCTCAAAAGTCAGGTCTGAACAAAAGTTTTGCCGATGCGGGAATAGCTGGATTCCTCAATGAAATCTTGCCTTACAAAGCTGAAAAAGCTGGTAAGCAGGTCATTAAAGTGAATCCTGCGGGTACATCTGAGCATTGTGCGATTTGTTTGAACCGAGTCTCTAAAACTCTATCGGATAGGTGGCATGAATGTCCTCATTGCGGTGCTTCCATGCCACGAGATCTGTGTTCGGGTATTTTAATCAAGAAAGTGGGGTTGGGCATCGCCTCACTCAAAAACGCGAAGTCTCGGAAACGGGATGGAGAAGCCCGCACTTTATCCGAAGGATAAGTGTCGGGAGTATGTCACTAGATAGCCTAGTATAAGCAAGAGCGAACCGAAAAGCTGCCCCGTCTGGGAGGAGTGTGGATGTGAGTCGATCAGTGCTAGATCAAGTGCGCCTGGGTTTATCGGTAGGCGCAGCTAAAACCGTTACCTCGTTGGTGCGAGGATTCCGTTTAGGGGCAGCTAGTGTATTACCAGGGTCCATTGCCCGCAGAATTCAACCTCATGCTTTACCGTTGCTTTTGGCACAGGTGAGGCGTGGGGTGATTCTGATTGTGGGGACGAATGGGAAAACTACGACAGCTTTATTGTTGCGGACTCTGTTGGAGCGTCAGGGGTGGCGAGTGGCGCATAATGTCACGGGTGCGAATTTGATTAATGGCTTGGTGACGGCGTTGATGGAGCATACCAATGTTTTTGGTTTGCTGGATGCCGATTATGCCATTTTAGAAGTGGATGAAAATATATTACCCTTGCTCTTGCAGGATTGCCAGCCCCAGGTGATTGTGGGCTTAAATCTATTTCGTGATCAGCTCGATCGCTATGGGGAAGTAGATACGATTAGTCAGCGCTGGATGGACGCGATCGCACCGCTTCCTGCCCAAACACGGGTGATTTTGAATGCTGATGATCCGACTCTATGTTATCTCGGTCAGCAGTTATCGCAAACGGTGCGATTTTTCGGTTTAAATGAACCTGATCGCTATCTGGAAGAAATTCCCCATGCCGTAGACTCGATTTACTGTCCTAGTTGCGGTTATCCTCTGGATTACAAGGGGGTTTACTTGTCTCATTTAGGGGACTACCATTGCGCGAGTTGCGGCTTTAAGAAAAGTTCCTTAGCGGTAAATAGTCAGGATTGGCCCCAAATCTTAATTGGCATTTATAACAAATATAATACCCTGGCTGCTGGATTAGTGGCAGAGGAATTGGGTATTGAACGGGCGGATATTTATGATACGGTTAAAACCTTCAAGGCAGCATTTGGACGAGCCGAGGAATTAGAGGTTCAAGGGAAGAATGTGCGAATTCTGTTGTCGAAAAATCCGGTAGGAATGAATGAAACCATCCGGGCGGTGCATGACATCCAAAAACAGGGGGGCGCATCGACAAAGTTAGTCGTATTGAATGACCGTACCCCAGATGGAACCGATGTGTCTTGGATTTGGGACGTGGATACCGAGAAGCTAGTGGCGTTAGGCGGAACGATTGTGGTGAGTGGCGATCGCGTTTATGATATGGCATTGCGCCTCAAGTATTCTCAATCTGAGGCAGAACATCCTTGTGAGTTAATTATTAAAGAGGATTTACAAGAGGCGATTCAGACGGCATTGGCACATACACCTACAGATGAAACGTTGCATATTTTACCCACTTATTCTGCCATGTTAGAAGTGCGAGGATTGTTGACCGGACGGCAGATTTTGTGAGTTGTCCTTGGTGATGAAGGCATCTGACCAAAACAGTGATTTTAGCTTTTTTATGGTAGCCAGTTCATCTCTAATAATTGGTCGAGGGTATAAGGGCAGTTTTCGGGAAAATCCACCTCATATCCGGTCTTTTGTTTCACGTAGTTTAATGCTTTTTCATAAATTTTGACTTGGTTTTCTTGGAGGTGATTTCGTAAGTTTTGGGTTAAATCTTCATTGATTTGGGTTCTAAAGCTCATAATTTCTGCTTGCCAGTGATTTGCATTATAATCATGTTCTGCCGTCCAATATTGCCAAAGTAGCAAATGCCGGATAATCTGTTCTAGAAACCTTTCAACTGTTTTTTTCTCTCGCCGACTCAAGTCTTCCAACTCCTCAATTAAATGTTCCTTGTCCAACTCATTGAATCGGTTTTCTTTTAACAAACTAATGGTTCGCGCTAACCATTGGTCATATTCAACGTCATAAAGTGATGTTAAGTTCATGTTCACCATCATTTTTACCTCTGCGAGCATGGGAAGCCTGTCATGGGACAGCACACAATGTCCAGGTTAAGCTGTTGTCGTTGGATCTAGAATGCAGGTAATTCTATTATCATAAACGACTCTCACTGACCGAACAGGACTTGGACGAGCAAAAGGGTGAGTAGAATGACGCGATCGCACGGAGTATCATCGCGCTGCGACAATCCAAGCGGCGGCTACAATTCCCCAAATCGCGTTAAACACAATAACGAATAATGGTGTTGTTATCCCAAGCTGAAGACCGAGAAATCCTTTGCCCCCTGTGGGAAAAAAGTATAATAATTGTGCCAGCGTTGGACCCAGGGAGACAATTAAACCCTGCCAAATGATTCGTTTTCTGGCGTTACCTGTACTTTTAAGCGGCACAAAAAATAGTAATCCCCAAATAGCCCCCCAAGTTAAACGCGGATATAACCAATTGGGTGTAAGGGTTGGTGCGATTTGAGCCCCAAGGGCAGTGGTTAATCCTATGCTTCCAGCTATCCAGACGGCTAAACTGTTTACCAGTGCGCCAATTGCTCCTGCGGTTAGATAGAGTGAGAGTTGTCTGATGCGATTCATCAGTTTCTAGCTTATAGCCTTAAAGTTTTTGTAAAATGAATTGACCTCCAGGCATTTTCCTAAGTAATACGTCACGCGGATTTTGCCCCTTGCGGAAAATTTTTCTATATAGGCGTTTAACTAGAAGCATATTTTTCTTAAACTCGCTATTTATGTAAATTGCTACTTAAAGTAGCACAGTAAAGGAAAAACAGCAGGGTTTAGGGAAAAGTATAACTAAAACTTTTAACGAGCGTGAGATTTGATTTAATATTTGTTGCTTAACAGAGCTTAACAGTCCAAAAAAATGTGAGAATTATTTGCAATAAGCAACGAAATTGCGTCGATTCAGCCATTCGTCTATACTAATAATGGGCGTTTTTTATATGCCTTTTTAGGTAAAGTCGCCTGATCGTAAGCTGAAACTGTTGATTTTGCGTCAAAAAGCTGTACTCCTCGCGCTCAGACCCGTTGGGGTTCGACCCATGTATTTTTGTAAAAATCAAAATCTTTTTTTGACAAAAAGCAGTAAAAGTGGTATTTGATTTCATGTTCTGTTTCATGACTTATGAATAAGTTATCGGTGGGGAGGGCGGGTTTTGTTGTTCCGTTAGTGGTGACTAGCTGAATTGATTCCCTAAACCCGCCCCTACAATTGACTTATAACTTCTTTCCGTTTCCGCTCCAGTCAGGCTGTAAAACTTAGATAGACATGAACCAAAAACGATGAATCCCGAACACCTAGAACTAACGATTGGCTGGCTATACCCGACCCTGATGAGTACCTACGGCGATCGCGGCAATGTGATCTGCCTGCAACAACGCGCTCAATGGCGGGGGATTCGGGTGAATGTCCTACCGCTCGATCAGCAAATCCGGGCTGACCAATTCCACCAGGTCGATGTGTTTATGGGGGGTGGCGCCCAAGACCGACAGCAGGAAATTGTCATGCGGGACTTGCGGGGGGCAAAGGCGGATGCCTTGCGGGAGAAACTGGAAACCGGAACCCCTGGAGTGTTTACCTGCGGTTCCCCGCAACTGTTGGGTCACTATTACGAACCCGCCTTGGGTCAACGGATTGAAGGATTAGGGTTATTGGATTTTGTCAGTAAGCATCCCGGACTCGATGCGCGTCGGTGTATTGGCAATGTCGTCTTTGAGTTAACCGCCTCTCCCCTTGCCCAAGACTTAGAACAGATGCTGGGACGCAAGCCGATTGTGATTGGCTTTGAAAATCATGGCGGGCGTACCTATTTGGGGAACGTCTCCCCCCTGGGTAAGGTGGTGAAAGGCTACGGGAATAACGGCGAGGATGGCATGGAAGGAGCATTTTATCGAAACGCGATCGCAACCTATTCCCATGGTCCGCTGTTGCCCAAAAATCCCTTTATCGCCGATTGGCTGATCCAAACTGGATTAAAACAAAAGTACCAAACCCCTATCACATTGACGCCCCTAGATGATACGTTAGCTAAGCAAGCACGGGCAGCGATGTTAAAACGCCTCTCGCTGACCAACCTGGCTCAAGAACCCGTAAACTGTTGAAATAGGCACTATGCCAATCAACGGCTTAAGTTAGGCTAGAGCCAGCTAAGGCTGGGCTGTCAGTCAAGGGAATGCCATCGTTATCGTAATTCAATTCGCTTACAAAATAGCGAAGGTGAAAGCCATCGCGATTCATCCGAGGGCTGAAGCCGAGCGTATGTAACTAAGCCCTTATTTATTCGACCATTATAACGGTTGCGGGATGTAATATAGAGTACAATATATGTTAGGAGGTGATGCCAATTGTATGGATGCCAACAAGTATTATTAAAGCCGGATGAGGAATTAGCCGCTATCTTAGACTTTATCTGTTCTGAAGCGAACAAGCTAACCAACTGCGGCATATATTATGCGCGGCAATTGTGGTTTAAGCGGCGGCACTTAATTGGTAAATATGACCTGGAAAAAGAATATAAAAATCATAAACATTTCCAGGCGTTGCACTCTCAAGCTGCCCAGCAGGTGTTGCGGTCGGTCAGTGAGTCTTTTAAATCATTTAGGGAATTAACTAAGGCGTTTAAAGATGGCAAGATTCAGGTCTATTCAGAATTGCCAAAGTACCGTAAGAAAGGGGGATTAACAGTAGTTAGCTATCCCAAACAGGCATTAAGCCGAAAGGGTGGAAATCAAGCGGAAAGCGAGTGAAACGTGGGATGTTTCGGACTGCCGCCGGACATATCATTAACGCCGATGGAAACGGGGCAGCGAACATTTTAAGGAAAGTAGAGACACAGCTAAGGTTAAACTTAGCCGAGGTCTGTAGGGCGTCATTGACTGCGCCATCTAGATTATTTATCTGGAACTCTAAAAAGATAAAACGAAGGGATGGCGTTTTAACCCGTCCCGAAGTATCCTTTTAGAATCCCTGGTCATTTATGCCAGGGAGAAGTCAAGCTTAAGAGAAAATTGCAAGCAGGGATATGACAGGAAAAGTAATTGATAGCAGTACTACAGGGATTCTGATTCTCCTACTCCCAATCGCGTTTGTATTTGTCCTGTTGTTTAAGACGTGGCCCTATCTGCTTGCGCTTTTGATCGTGATTATTCTGTTGAAAATTTGGCAACAGTATCGGTGGCTGCAATGGAGTAAGCAAGTCAATCCCTTCTTCAATCAGTTAATCAAAGACAATCAGGGTTGCTTGACGCCCCTAGACTTGTCGATGAAAGCAAATATCTCTGGAGCAGCCGCACAGCGATACTTGGATAGAAAGGCAGAAGAATTTGGGGCGAAGCGTCGAGACTACGAGGATAAAGGCATCGTTTATTACTTTCTGACTGCCAATGCACTGGGAAGTATCTTTGAAAGTAGTGAACCGCTACCGGAACAAGAGTATGAATCCTTGACCAATCAAGCCCCAAAGCTGGTTCAATGGCTGATGGAGGATGAGATGGATGAGGAGTCGAGTCCTTCGGAGTCTGAGACTGAGGCAGAAGACATCCAGGAAAAACCCGAATCTCCTCAACAGAAGCCATCACCTCAAGCCAATGATCAGGATACAGAGACTCAGGCTTTGATTCAGGCAGAATTAGCCAAGCGACTCGATGTGCATTCGAGTACTATCGGCAAGCGCAAATCTGACCCAGATTTTGCCCAATGGAGTCAAAGTAAAGATCCAGAAGGAGTCGCCTGGGAATATTCACCGGAGACGAAGGAGTTTTTGCCTGTGGAGGAAGATTCTTAGTCATCATTTGTCATTCGTCATGTAAGGATAAAGACGCGAGTTTATTTAATGAGCAGCTCTCAACCCAACCGAAGAATAGGCGATCGCGAACCGACAGTGTACAATAATCCATTTGGGCTTCATACCATAAAATTATTGCCATGAAGATTGTTCAACGCCTAATTGTGTCTACCCTAGCGCTGTTTTCAGTGACCACACTTCAGATTGCCGCAACAGCTAGACCCCTGAACGAATCGGAGCAAGAAGTCGAAGCTCAGATTCGAGCGGTTATTGAAGCCCAAGACAACGAGGGCTATCAATTGGTATTTCCGCGAACGGTAGCTAGACTCTCTAGAGGAGCGCAAGCACCAAAGACAGTATTTCTATCGCCCAATCGAGAGTACAGTTTCGTTGCCGTTTGCGATAAGAGTTGCGAGGATATCGATCTGATTGTAGAAGATATGCAAGGCAATGTGGTCGCATCTGATATGACCGATTATGCCGTCGCTGTTGTCCCTTTTGTTCCCCCCGCAGAGGATAGGTATGAGATTAATGTAAAAATGAGTAAATGCTCGTCTAGGAACAGAAGTTGTGATTTTGGTTTAGGCGTCTTTGCCAAGTCGAAAGATTAAATCAGAGGGAACAGGGAACACTCAACGGACACCTAGCAGGCTACGTCTGGAACACTCGCAATCTGTAACACACCGCGTTATCAAATTGTACTGGCTTGAAGGCATTATCTAAGTCGTTTCCCCTGCTCCCAGACGTTCCGGTGGAACGTCTCTACAACCCCGGCTTCCCCTGCTTCCCCTGCTCCCCCTGCTCCCCCTGCTCCCCCTGCTCCCCCTGCTCCCCCTGCTCCCCCTGCTCCCCCTGCTCCCCCTGCTCCCTACCCCCACCACAAGACTTATTC
>NZ_JBKHUP010000162.1:0-12385 GCF_046565525.1 Coleofasciculus sp.
CAAGTTTCTTTAGATGACATCAAAGGATGGTTTACTCATTGTTGCTACTGTACCTCACTAGACTGAGAAATGCTGTATGCAACTTGATGATTAGGATATAACAGCTTCAAAAAAACTGTATAGGGTTAATATCATGCTAACCAGGCTAAAAGTTTCTGGTTTTAAAAACCTTGTTAATGTAGATGTCCGCTTTGGTTCATTTACCTGTGTAGCGGGTGCAAATGGCGTAGGTAAATCTAACTTGTTTGATGCGATCAGGTTTCTGTCAGCTTTGGCTGATATTCCTCTAATTGAAGCCGCTTTATCTGTTCGAGATGAGGGAGGTAGGACAGGAGATGTCCGTAGTCTGTTTCATCGGATTGGCAATGACTATGCTCCACAGATGTCATTTGAAGCTGAGATGATTGTGCCAGGTGAAGGCGTTGATGATTTAGGACAAACTGCCAAAGCTAGCATTACCTTTCTTCGCTACTCTATAGAGTTAGCTTATCGACAAGATGATAGTCTCCGCTCATTAGGATCACTGGAACTGCTTAAAGAAGAGTTAGTTCATATTAATCTTGGTGATGCCTCTAAACATTTGCTATTTAATCACAAGGCGAAAACTTGGCGCAAGTCTGCTGTGAAAGGACAGCGCCGAGTCCCTTATTTTATTTCTACAGAAGGTGAGGGGACAAATCGAGTGATTAAACTTCATCAAGACGGCGGAACCAGCGGTAGAGCCTTAGCTCGCTCAGCCGTTAATCTCCCTCGAACTGTACTGTCTGTGACCAATGCAGCCGAAAGCCCAACAGCACTACTGGCACGTCGAGAAATGCAATCTTGGCAGTTACTACAGCTAGAACCTTCTTCTTTACGACAACCCGACGAATTTACTGCGCCGACAAAATTAGGAACAGATGGCTCTCACTTAGCTTCAAACCTCTATCACCTAGCACGGCTGAGAAAAAATTTCCGCAAATCTGATCAGGAAGCCGAAGCGCAGGTTTATGCTCAAGTGGCAGGTCGTTTAGCACAATTATTAGATGATGTTGATGCCGTGACAATAGAGCGGGATGATCGTCGCGAACTGCTCACATTAATGGTTACAACTAGAGATGGTACAACCCATCCGGCGCGATCGCTCTCAGATGGAACAATGCGCTTTTTGGCGTTAGCGGTACTGGAATTAGACCCAGAAGCTCAAGGTTTATTGTGCTTAGAGGAACCTGAAAATGGTATTCATCCAGAGCGTATCCCGAAGATCCTCGAACTCCTACAAGACATCGCTACGGATGTTGAAGAACCTGTTGATCAGGACAATCCCCTACGCCAAGTAATCATCAATACCCACTCGCCAGCCGTTGTACAGCAAGTCCCAGAAGATAGTCTTTTGGTTGCTGAGTTGAAGGAAGAAAAAACACCGTCAGGACAATGGTTTAAAGGGGTACGTTTTAGTTGTTTACCGAATACTTGGCGACACCAGAAAGTGGCGGAAACCGAAACAATCAGCACCGTTCCTTTAGGTAAACTTCTCGCGTACTTAAATCCAGTTCCTCCAGAACAACCAGAGCTAAATGGTAATGGACAAGTGGCAACCGACTCATCTTTAAAACCTACCCCGTCTAAAAAACGCAGAGTTTTGGATAGAGAAGACATTCAACCTCTAATTTTAGGCTTCCCCAAAGAATTTGTATGAAGGAACTGCGATACACATTACTATCTGATGGAAGTTCCGACAAAGCACTACTACCTATCCTGACTTGGTTATTGCGATTACACGGAGTTGAATGTGCTATCCAGTCCCAGTGGGCTGATTTTCGACGCTTGCCCCAACAACCACAGGATCACTCACAGAAAATTAAATTGAGTTTTAATCTTTACCCTTGCGACCTTTTATTTGTACACAGGGATGCCGAAAAAGAACCTCGTGAGAAACGAGTTTCTGAAATTCAAAAATCCGTTGAGGGTATCAGGGAATCAGGTTCTGTGCCGATTATCTGTGTTGTACCTGTGCGGATGACAGAAGCTTGGTTATTATTTGATGAAGCTGCCATACGCAAGGCGGCAGAAAATCCCAGAGGAAAGCAACCTTTAAATTTGCCAAACCTCTCTAAATGTGAGGAGTTACCTGATCCAAAACAAGATCTTTGTCAACTTCTGCGTCAAGCAAGTGGGTTGACGGGTCGGCGACTAAAGAAATTTCGCGCCAGAGAGCGAGAGAAGATTCAACGAATTGCTGAACTTATCGATGACTTTTCGCCACTGCGGAGTCTGTCTGCCTTTCAAATACTAGAAGCAGACATAAAACAGATGCTCCAAAGACAGAGTTGGTGAGTAAATTATAACTTAACTCCAGTTCTCGTAATTTCCTCTAAAAGAGAGGAAGTTAAAAAAATATAAAATTTTTGCTCAAAGTTCATTCTTTAATGAAAAATTAAAATCGTATTTCAAATAAAGTCTACTCATTGACTCAAACTCTAAGATGTATCGAAATTAGCAAACAGCTTACCCAGTTTTGGGTTAGCACTCATTGGTAACGTTCCTCATGCAATTGTTGGACTAAGTGGAGGCACTAGCTGTGCAATCTGAAACTGTGAGAGTCAGGCGTGTATCCGGCGCTTTTGCCCTGATTGATAGTTTAAAGCGCCATGGTGTGAAGCACATTTTCGGCTATCCGGGTGGTGCGAATCTACCGATTTACGATGAAATCTACCAAGCGGAAGCCACAGGCGAACTCCAACATATTCTCGTGCGACATGAACAAGGTGCTGCCCATGCGGCTGACGGGTATGCCCGGGCGACGGGTAAAGTTGGCGTCTGTTTGGCAACCTCAGGACCTGGAGCCACGAATTTGGTCACGGGTTTAGCCACGGCGATCCTGGACTCTGTGCCGATGGTTGCCATTACGGGACAGGTGCCCCGTGGGGCAATCGGTACGGATGGATTCCAGGAAATTGATATTTTCGGCATTACGCTGCCAATTGTCAAGCATTCCTATTTGGTCAATGATGCTCGTGATATTCCTCGGATTGTGGCGGAAGCGTTTCACATCGCCAGTACGGGTAGACCTGGACCTGTGTTGATTGATATTCCTAAAGATGTGGGAATTGAACTATTTGATTACGTTCCCGTTGAACCAGGTACCATAAAGCTACCTGGATACCGTCCCACGGTGAAAGGGAATTCTAACCAAATTAACAAGGCACTGGATTTGATCGGGGCGGCGAAGAAACCGTTACTCTATGTGGGCGGCGGTGCGATCGCGGCGGGTGCCCATGGGGAACTTCTGGAACTAGCGGAGCATTTCCAGATTCCGGTGACAACCACTCTGATGGGCAAGGGAGCCTTTGATGAGTCCCATCCCCTGGCTTTGGGTATGCTAGGGATGCACGGCACCGCTTATGCGAATTTTGCGGTGAGTGAATGTGATTTGTTAATTGCCTTGGGCGCCCGCTTTGATGACCGGGTGGCGAGTTTGCCGAAACAGTTTGCCGTCGATGCGAAGGTGATTCACATCGATATTGATCCGGCGGAAGTGGGGAAAAACCGGAACACTGATGTACCCATTGTTGGTGACGTGCGCCAAGTGTTAATTGACCTGTTGCGACGCTCTCAGGAACTGGGGAATGGCATTGATCTCAACCAAACCCAACCCTGGCGCGATCGCCTTCAACAGTGGCAGAATGAGTATCCCTTAGATCAGCCCCATCCCCAGGAGAATCTCTCGCCCCAAGAAGTGATTGTGGAAGTTGCCCGTCAATCCCCCCAAGCTTACTACACCACCGACGTCGGTCAACACCAAATGTGGGCGGCTCAATTCCTGAAAAATAAGCCCCGTCACTGGATTTCCAGTGGCGGTTTGGGCACAATGGGGTTTGGCTTGCCTGCGGCTGTGGGTGTAAAAGTTGCTCTACCCTCCGAACCGGTGATTTGTATCAGCGGCGATGGTAGCTTTCAGATGAATATGCAGGAACTGGGTACAATTGCCCAGTACAGCATTGGTGTAAAGATTGTCATCCTCAACAATGGTTGGCTGGGAATGGTGCGCCAATGGCAGCATTTGTTCTATGACGATCGCTATGAAGCGACAAATCTGGAAGTCGGCACCCCAGAGTTTGTTAATCTGGCTCAGGTGTATGGGATCAAGGCAATTAAGGTGACACAGCGTCACGCTTTACCCGATGCGATCGCCCAAATGCTTGCCCATGACGGTCCAGTGCTTGTAGACGTGCGTGTTACCCGCAATGAAGACTGTTATCCCATGGTTGCTCCCGGTCATACCAATAGCGACATGATGGGTTTGCCTTCTCCCAACCCAGGGCAGATTTCACCCAGTATGGTGACTTGTTCCAACTGTGGAACAGAAAATCCAGTGACTCATAAATGCTGTTGTGAATGTGGCACTAAACTACTCGATATGCCATCGACGGTTGCTGTGAGCTAATTGGCGACGAGCGCCAGGTAGGGAAGGTGAGTGTAATGGGGTTATCTTAATCATTTTGGCTCTGTAGAGAGGGGTTCAATTGTTCCCTTCCCTACACCCTACAGCTCACACCCTGCCTACACATCAAGTAGCTTACCCGCCCCTTCAGGGTGGGATGAGGAATGAAAATTCCCCTTCTGGAACTTTATCTTCTTGATCTTCGTGAGCAAAGGCAATGACAGATACACCATTAAACGACCTTAATTTATCTGTCTTAAGTGGGATGTTAAATCAACGGCAACGGATAAAGAATCGTCCTCAGAGCAGACTGATTTTCAACAACCCTAACCTAAAGCGATAGCTAGGTTAGGGATTGCCAGAGACAAGGCTGGTGACGTAAGAGTTGAATAGCACCATTTAGCCACCAACTGATAAACACTTCCGGATACTTCCCCAGTTCGGATTACCTGTAAGTCTACTTGTCATAGGCGCTTTAAGAGAGGACATTTTGTTGGTGGTGGTCGATGGGACTAATTACTCACACGAGAGGTTTATACCCATGATTCGTGTACCAGTTTTATCACCAGATGGTAAGCCATTAATGCCAGCCAAAGCCAGCCGCGTTCGGCGATGGTTAAAGTCAGGTAAAGCCAAAGTTGTACACAATGACTTAGGCATTTTTCAAGTCCAATTAACCGAGGAACCATCGGGCAGAGAAACCCAAAACATCGTAGCCGGAATCGATCCCGGTAAACTGTTCACGGGGATTGCTGTCCAGTCGAGGCAAGCCACCTTATTTCTGGCGCACCTAAAGTTGGTGTTTAAGACCGTGACCAAACGGATGAGCCAACGGGCAATGATGCGGCGGGGACGGCGAGGGCGACGGATTAACCGGAAGCTACCCTTTAACCAGCGCAACCACCGCGAATGCAGGTTCGACAATCGCAAAGGTCACAAGATACCCCCCAGTATCCGAGCTAATAAGCAGTTAGCACTAAGGGTGATTCAGGAGTTGGGGAAAATTTACCCATTCACCGATGTAGTGGTGGAGGTGATTAAAGCCAGAGGGGACAAAGGGTTTAGTCCCGCGATGGTCGGTCAGTATTGGCAGATTGAACAGTTAGAGACTAACGGCTATACCGTTCACACCCAAGAGGGATGGTACACCTCAACCCTAAGACAGTACCTTGGTTTACCCAAGTCAAAGAATAAAGCTGAGTCCTCACCCGCCGCCCATGCCGTTGATGGGATTTGCCTCGCCGCGTCCCGGTTTATGCGGTATCGCCAAATTAAAGGCAGAAGTGGCACCTTCTTAGGTGAGATTGCGGTAACACCATGCCAGTTCGCGGTAATCAGCCGTCCCCCAATTTGTCGCCGTCAGTTACACCTAATGATGCCCAGCAAGGGAGGAAAACGGCGAGACTATGGCGGTACAGTTACCCGCCACGGGTTTAGGAAGGGTGATTATGTCAAGGCGATTAAAGCTGGAGTGACCCACTACGGTTACGTTTCTGGCGATACTAAAACCCAAGTTTCGGTTAGTGACGCTAGCTGGAAGCGAATAGGGAGGTTTACCGCTTCCAAAGTCCAATTGTTGCAACGAAATACCGGACTGGTATCAACAGTTGGATTGTCAAACCTCACCACGTTGAGTGGCGCAGTTTGACCTCTATCCCCCTCCGACCTACTTCGTTGAGGTCGGAGTCCCACGAGATAAAACGATGGCAAAATGTGAGAAGGGTTATAAAACTAAAGCTTCTGAGTTCTGATGTCATAAACTTTATTTTTTCTTAACACAGCTTAGCAAAAAGTAACTGTCTGAAACTTTCATCAGGGATTAAACTAAGAATAGCAAAAACTACAGATTTTTTTTGGGATCAAGATAAACAGGCTTCCTTTGAAGGCGCTAACCTACTATTTGCATCATAACAAAACTGATATCAACATAAGAACAATGTGCATTACAGGCTCACTCACTGACTTTTCATTACCCGAAATTTTTCGGCTCCTTGGTAAAGGGCATCACACGGGTTTGCTGACTGTGAATACTGATGCTCCTACCGCTGTCACCCCTAATGGTGTTTGCTATATCTGGGTCTATCGCGGTCGAATTGTGGCTGTTGATTCTCAGTTAGAGTATCCAGGATTAATTAAGTTAATTGCTAAACGCCAATGGATGGATAGAAGTCAGTTGGCTCAGTTGAGGGAGTCAGTTCCCCAGGATCAACCTTTGGGTTCCTACCTGCAAAAACAAGGGTTGTTAACCATGGAACAAGTCAAATGGCTGTTCCAAGCCCAAGTCTTACGACCAACCTGTACCTTGTTTCAACTCAAAGCGGGTCATTTTAAGTTCAACCATGAAGTCAAACTGCCAATGTCGGGAATGACGGGTTTGAGTTTGAGTACTCTAGCGGCGAACTTACTAGGATTACGTGCCTTGGGTAACTGGAATGCCCTAGGTGATAAATTACCCGATGCCAATGGGGGGTTGCTCAGTATTACAGGATACCCTCGTTATCCTCTAAACGCCTTAGAATCTCAAGTCTGGGAGTATACCAGTGGTACTGTTTCCCTGAGAGAAATTGCCAAACAACTTAGACTTTCTGTAAAAACTGTGCAGCAGATTGCCTTTCGATTAATGACAGTCGGTTTGGTTGAAGAAGTCCCCTTAGTGATTCATACCCCTTGCCCTCAATCTGTGGACGCGATCGCGACGCCGCTACATCCAGAAGCGACAGATCAGCCAGTCAGCCACTCGTTTTTGCACAACTTAATGGGTTTCTTAGCGGATAAGTCCAAGCATCTGCCGTTACGGGCGGCTTAGTTAGGGTAAATGATATATCATATTACGACAGGTTCTAATAAACGAATTGTTCCTCGCTCCGCATCAATTTCTACCATGCCACCGATAGGTACGGTAAATTTATCCTGGATATGACCGATCATCGAACCATACCAGGCAGGAACCCCCAAGGGTTTGATATGGTCAGATAATACTTGCCGCAAAGTCAGCGATGGTTCATTAGCGTCGCCTGCGGGACAGTTTATACATTGTGCAAAAATAAATCCAGCCAATTGATCCAGAATTCCAGCGAGTTTGAGCTGGGTTAACAAACGATCAATCCGGTAAACCTCTTCTCGTATATCTTCCACAAACAAAATAGTGTGCTCCCAGTCGGGTAAATAATCTGACCCCACCAGCGCCGCAATCAGAGATAAATTTCCCCCCACCAGACGCCCCCTTGCCTTACCTCTGGTAATAGTTTCCACAGGAGTACTCAGTAGATTTTGCAGCGTCATTGCTTCCCCATCAAACAAGATGCGTTGCAGATGTTGGATTGAGAACCAATTCCAGGTTGATGTTCCTAGGGGTCCATGGAATGTGATCAGGTTGCTGTGAGCATAAATCGCTAACAGCAGCGAAGTCACATCGCTATAGCCGATAATGATTTTTGGATTTTGGCGGATTAGCTGATAGTCCAACAGGGGTAAAATTCGATTACAACCCCATCCGCCTGCCATTGCTAGCACAGCTTGGACAGAGGAATCGGCAAACATCGCATTCACATCAGCAGCACGCTCAGCATCTTGACCAGCGAGGTAGCCGTACTGGTTGAAAATATGTGTCCCAAGTTTTGTGTTTAAACCCAGTTGTGATAAAACGGGGGTAAATTCATCAACGGTCTTTTGGTCAACCAGACGGGCTGGACTAATCAATCCTATGGTATCGCCCGGATGCAGACGTCGCGGTTTGATCAGGGGTAAGGGGTTTGCCGTTGCCGGTAATTGGGTTGCCAACAGCGTCAGTCCTAAAAGTTTAAGCAAGGCACGGCGATTACCTGAAAAGGGTTGGCTCAATGTTCAGTCCCGGAAAACTACAATAGAAAAACCGAAAAACGACTTGGAGTACCAAGCTCTTAAAAAGAGCTAGAATTGACATACTTGAATCATCTCGCTAAAACCAAGCAATAATAATAGAGATATTGCATCTGCCAGATTTTGGTCAACTCACCGACGCTCTAGCATCAAACTCCCGAACAGGGATTGATGGTTGGTTTGTGTCATCACTGCGCTATCGGTACAGAGACGATGATTTTTTGTATCCGATTAACCACAGACATTTGATCTGACGGTGCTGAACCTGACTCGTTGAAGAGCATCTGCCTTTCAAATTCACGATAGCTAGTCAAAAACTCCAGCAATTCAGCCATTACACCCAGAGACATGGTAATTGCTTCAGGCTATGGTAGGGAAAGATACTCTCTCTCTCGATGTGGAGGTGATCCATCAATCCCAAGGAACATGCCTCAGGTTAATGGCATCCATGCTACAGCTATCCTCAACAGACGTATACAGACTCGATTGATGAAATTGACACGTTGAAGTCATGGGATTTTAGGAACTAGGAGGATCTACCCGTTCCGTCAGATGCTAGAACAGATAAGCAAGGGTGGTAATCGCGTGAGAGCACTGGCGCAGTTTTGCCAGCTAGAGGCTGAGTATCAACGGGTCGCATCAATTTTACAGACCCAAAGACGGCAATATCAGCATTCTTAAGGATGAAATTAGTTTCTTTGCCCGAAGAACCGCCAACCATTTTGGTGGTTGATGATGACCAGTTTATACGAGAGCTTTTACGCCGAGTCATGGAAAAAGAAGGCTATAAAGTTGTCGAAGCAACCAACGGCGAACAGGGTTTGGACGTCTATCAGCGTCTCAAACCCCATCTAGTTATGCTAGACGCCCTGATGCCGGTCATGGATGGTTTTACCTGTTGCAAACACTTACAAAAACTCTCAGACGAAGACGAGACATCACCCGATAGCGAACATTTGGAGGCTCAAGGATTACAGGGAGTTTCCCAAACGCCTGTGTTAATGATTACCAATCTCGATGATCCAGAATCCGTTGACCGTGCCTTTGCCGTGGGTGCTACTGACTATATCACCAAACCGATTCACTTAGCCGTCTTGCGTCAACGAGTGCGGCGTTTAATTCAACAATTTCAGCTTTATCAACAACTCGAACAAGCCAATCGAGAGTTACAACGTTTAGCGACTTTAGATGGACTGACGGGTGTAGCCAATCGACGGCGGTTTGATCAATACCTTGATGATGAATGGTGGCGCATGATTCGAGAAGAGTCATCCTTATCTCTGATTCTGTGTGATATTGATTTTTTCAAAAAATATAATGATACCTACGGTCATCAAGCCGGTGATGCCTGTTTGCGAAGGGTGGCTGATGCTTTGCGTTTTTGTGCTAAACGTTCTGTGGATTTAGTTGCTCGTTATGGCGGTGAAGAGTTTGCTATTGTTTTACCCAATACCACCACGATTGGTGCTTCTCTAGTGGCTGAAGAATTACGCAGCTTGGTTTATAGTTTAAAGATTACCCATGCGGCTTCAGCCGTCAGTGAATATGTCACACTCAGTTTGGGTGTTGCTAGTCTGTATCCGGAGCCTGATACTCCACCAGCTACGCTAGTTGCTGAAGCGGATTTGGCTTTGTATCAAGCGAAAGCCTCTGGGCGTAATCGATATGTGGCGAAAGTTTGAACTAAATTTAGGGATGGGTGGCATAGTGTTGCTGAAATATCGTAGCATTGCCGATATTCTGTACATGCGTCAATCCCCAAAGCAGATAATCCCTAAGAACCATCATGACCACTGCTGTCAACACAACACCCCGATTAGCTTCACGCTTGGTGAATGGATTCCTTTCCATTAAGCCCTTAGCCAATTTAGCCAAGCAGCAAGCTCGTAAGATGATTGTGAAACGAGCTGAAAAAATTGGCGTACCTTGGACGAAACAGGTTAATGAGTTGCGAACTCTAGACTGGGATAGTTATCTTGATCAAGTCCAAAACCCCCAGTTAACCTACCCTGATTATTATTTGCGTCCCTTCCATGCTTATGACAAGGGAAATCTTCAGTGGGATGCTGCGTTTGAACAAGAAGTTGCGGCTTATGCTGTTCATGCCAATCTCTACCCTGAAGATAGACTCCAAGGAGACGCTAAGCTGCGACAGAGTTACCATGAGTTGGTGCAAAAGCAAGTCGCCATTGAGCCACAAGATATTGTGGATCTAGGGTGTGGTGTCGGGATGAGTACCTTTAGCTTACAAAGGATTTATCCCCAGGCAAAAATTACGGGTGTAGACTTATCGCCTTACTTTCTCGCCGTCGCCGCCTACAATTCCCAGCAGCATCATCGAGAAATTAACTGGAAACATGGGGCGGCTGAAGCGACAGGTTTACCTGATACTTCATTCGATTTAGTCTCTATTTTCTTGGTATTCCACGAATTGCCTCAAATGGCGGCAAAGGCAATCCTGCGGGAGGCACGGCGGTTATTACGTCCTGGTGGCTATCTTACCCTGATGGATATGAATCCTCAGTCTCAGGTGTATGGGACGATGCCAGCTTATGTTTTTACCTTATTCAAAAGCACTGAGCCTTACTTTGACGAATATTTTACCTTGGATATCGAGCAAGCGATCGCGGAAGCCGGATTCCAGCATCCGACAATCATACCGAATACTCCCCGCCATCGGACGATCATTGCCCAAGTCGAGGAGGTGATTGGGGATTAGGAATTGGGGAAGAGGGAAAGAGGGAACCCAATGCTGGGATCGTCTTAGCAAAACTTAACATAAACCAATACTTGACATTCTTTCGAGGAGATCCCCGTCTCTGATAGACTCTTAGACTGGGGACAGTAAATAACACCAGGGAAAAACTAAGCAGTTGAGAGGAAAAGCTTCGTGCTAGAAACTACGCTAGGACTAGAAATTATTGAAGTTGTCGAACAGGCAGCCCTTGCTTCTGCCAAATGGATGGGCAAAGGTGATAAGAACACTGCTGACCATGTGGCAGTAGAAGCCATGCGGGAGCGGATGAACAACATTCACATGCGGGGTCGCATCGTGATTGGAGAAGGGGAGCGAGATGAAGCCCCGATGCTCTATATCGGTGAACAAGTAGGCATCTGTAACCAGCCGGATGCTAAGAACTTCTGTAACCCCGATGAACTCATTGAAGTTGATATTGCCGTTGACCCTTGTGAAGGGACGAACTTGGTGGCTTATGGGCAACCGGGTTCAATGGCGGTGCTAGCTATTTCTGAGAAAGGGGGGCTGTTTGCTGCACCTGACTTTTACATGAAAAAGCTAGCTGCGCCTCCGGCGGCTAAAAATCATGTCGATATCAATAAATCAGCAACGGAAAACCTGCAAATTCTCTCGGAGTGCCTAGATCGCTCAATTGAGGAACTTGTGGTTGTCGTGATGAAACGCGATCGCCACAAGGGACTGATTGAGGAAATCCGCTCGGCTGGCGCCAGAGTTCGGCTGATTAGTGACGGAGATGTCTCTGCGGCGCTCTCTTGTGCCTTTTCGGGGACAAATATCCATGCTCTGATGGGCATTGGTGCAGCACCCGAAGGCGTTATATCCGCCGCCGCGATGCGCTGTTTGGGAGGACATTTCCAAGGTCAGTTAATCTATGACCCAGAGGTTGTACAGACGGGTTTGATTGGTGAAAGCAAAGAGGGTAACCTGGATCGGCTCAAAGAAATGGGCATTAACGAGCCCGATAAGGTCTACAATACTCATGAGCTAGCCTCGGGTGAAACTGTGCTATTTGCCGCTTGTGGTATTACGCCTGGAACCTTGATGGAAGGGGTACGACTCTTCCACGGGGGAGCGCGGACTCAAAGCCTGGTAATTTCCACCCAGTCGAAGACGGCTCGATTTGTGGATACTGTCCATCTGTTTGATCAGCCGAAGACCCTGCAACTGCGATAAATACTGTAAATTTATCCATTGTTTGTTGCAGGATTTCTCCGCCTCGAATTCTAGTCATCGAGAGGAGAGAAAAGCGTTAAAGCCAGAGTATTAGCAGTAAGCAACCCCGGTCTAAAGACACGGAGCTTCAGCTAATTAGCTGAGGTTATGCTTACCAGCCTAAGTGTCACGCG
>NZ_JBKHUP010000163.1:0-12257 GCF_046565525.1 Coleofasciculus sp.
CCGGTATTCGCCGTTGTCGCTGAAACCAATCCTCCATCTTTGACAATTAACCGACTCGTATCAATGGTTAATTCTCCTGCATTTCCCCCGGTTTCTGTGGCTAAGGAATCAAACAATAAACGACTAGGAGTGATTCCATCAGAAGCTGTACCAATAACTTCTACCGATTCAGACGCATTTACAGCTAGTTTTCCCGCTTCCCCGGTATTCGCCGTTGTCGCTGAAACCAATCCTCCATCTTTGACAATTAACCGACTCGTATCAATGGTTAATTCTCCCGCATTTCCTCCCGTTCCTGAAGCCGAAGAATCAAATAATAAGCTGCTTGAATTTTCCCCATTCGCCGACGTACCAATAACTTGCACAGAATCAGCGTTTACCTCCAACGTTCCGGCTTGACCTTGATCAGTGGTTTTTGCTGATACCAGTCCTCCATCCCGAACCAGCAACTGTCCAGTGGTAATGGTTAAATCTCCAGCATTACCTTCACCAGACGTATCAAAAGACACGCTACTTTGAATACCTGACTCTGAAGTACCGATTACTTCCACTGAATCCGTAGCATTCACGTTCAAATTCCCGGCTCGACCTGAACTAAAAGTGCTAGATGATAGTAATCCTCCATCTTGTATCAGCAATCGCCTCGTGTTAATCACCAAATCCCCACCATTACCAGAACCGCCAGTTATCGCCCGTACTTTGCTACCATTCCCGCTAACTCTTGATGTTCCAATTAATTCCACCGACTCAAGGGCGTTGATAATTAACTTTCCTCCCTGACCTTCACGTTCAGTACCTGTTGATATTGATCCGCCATCTTGAACAATCAATCGCCCTGTTTCAATATTCAATTCTCCCGCATTTCCAGAACCGCGAGAAAATGTAAACAAACCTCCTGGTGTTCCATCAGGTCTTGTGTCAATTAATTCCACTGAATCGGAGGCTTTGATTGTGACATTTCCACCCGCTCCACTACTGGTATCTTCAGTAGCCGCAGCAATCTCTGCCCCATCCCGGATAATCAATCGCCTTGTTTCAACGAATATATCTCCGCCATCCCCATCAAGCAAACTCTGACTATAAAAACCACTGGGACTAAGACGAGGATCTTCTATGTCTGGTGTACCAGACAATTCTATAAATTCAGACGCATTAACTCTCAATGTTCCTGACTGCGCTGTACCACACCGACTAACTGCTCCGTTTCCACAATTAGTTGTTGATAGTATCCCACCATCTCGCAGAATTAATTGCCTTGTGTTTACTGTCAAATCTCCAGCATCACCATCCCCCAAAGTCCTGGCTTGCAAATTGCTACCTACATAATCATCGCTATTTTCCCGTTGACCTACACCGATTAATTCCACAGATTCAGTAGCATTAATTGTGAGATTACCTCCCTGACCCGCCTCCTCGCCCTCACTTTGAGTTACAGTAAAGATTCCAGCCCCATTGCTGAGGGAAAGCGACCTAGCATTAATGTCAATATCACCTCCCTTACCCTGACCAGTCGTATTGCTGCGGATCAAGGTATTGGCGTTTATGAGAGAAACTTGATCTTGAGCCGTAATACGAATATCGCCACCAACACCAGAAACCGACCTGACCGAAGAGTCAACATCACCGGTAAACGTAATACTTTGGTCAGATAAAATAGTGATTGAGCCACCATTGCCAGAACCGCTGCTCGTATCAATCCTGCCGACTTCAATCGCCCCTCTAGAGTCAATAAATACTGAACCACTGTTACCAGAAAACTGCACAGTATCGTTCGTTAAAATTACTCCCACATTAATGACTCCTCCAGATAATGAAGGATTAGGTTGGTACTGATTGGTTAATAAGACAATGCCATCTTCAGCATTGATGTCAATACCACCTCTAATCCGAATATCGCTACGGGTTGGAGACGTATTCGTCTCAGGTGGTGCAGGTTGAAACGAACCATTCCCTATAATTCCTGGGATACCAAAAGCCGTAGTGCCAGATCTAATATCAACCGTTGGTTGAGTCTGACCATTAATGGGTACTGAAGTACCATCAGAAAGGATCACATTTTCACTCAAACCATTGATAGCGTCTGCACCCGTGATGATAATACCGCCTTCAACCTCCACTTGACCCCCTGCTAATATGTGCAGTGAGCCTCCCCTGTAGCCTTGAAAACTCACATCCCCACTGGCGCGAATCACTGGGTCATCAGGACTTGACAAATTGCCTAAACTGCTATCTAATTGTTCAATGCGAAAATTCCCACCACTCCAGAAATGAGCATCCGCACTAACGGTATTGACAGAACGCAGCACCATATCCTCACCGGAAAATAACCCACTATCGGGATGATTTAAGGCAAAAATATCGACCGTTTGATTCCCCTGCACCAACAGTTGACCCATCGCTGAAGCAATAAACGGATTCGTTATACTGTCGCGCACTTTCACCGTATCCGTCGCCAATAGAGTCAAATCCCCCCCAGCTTGTACCTGATTCTCTAGGTCAAGATTTCGACCCGCTAGAATTAAATCCCCTCCGACAGCTAAACCACCAGAACTTGCGATCGCGCCTTGATGATTTGACCCATATTGCAATCCCGGTGTCAGGTTAATCGTTAGTAATGGCGGTGCTTGGGGATTCGTTGCACTAAATTCTGTGCCATTCTCAAACACCCAACGCTGTGCTGTAGACGCCACAAATGCACCCTGAACATCCAACTGGGCATTTTTACCAAAAACAATCCCATTGGGATTCATCAGAAACAAGTTTGCTCCACCATTAACCCCCAGGGTTCCCAAAATATCCGAAACATCCCTACCCGTAACCCGGCTGAGAATATTATCAATTCCCGTCGGATTGGCAAAATAAACCCGTTGTCCCTCCCCCACATTAAACTCAGAGAAACTGTGGAACAGATTTGTCCCTCGAATCGCCCCCCCATCAATCTGATCGGTGGGAATTCCCTGAATGATCACATCCGGCGTCACCACAGACTGTTCCACTCCTAGAGTAGAATCAGGAATAACTTGGGCAAAGGTAGGAGTTGTCCAATGGGATACTACCCACGCGATCGCAACTCCTGCTGTGACACAAATTCCCCAACGTGGTTGACTTTGCCTGCATCTCACCATGACACCCTGTTTCAGACTCCGTATTTCTACTGATATTAAGATTAAGCAAGATGAACAGGTGCGATCGCTACCGTAGAATTACGTAAATTTGGTGCTTATGCTACGCTTCGTGCTGACTACGAACCTAAGGGCAATGGCACTGACTTAATTAGCCTATAATTCGGTTGGGTTTCCTGGCGTCAACCCAACCTACACCCTGTTCCCTTACAATTCAATATATTCAATTGTTGGCGAATTCTGTTTTCTTCCCGTGAGCAAATAACAATTCATCTGCCCCTTCCCTTTGACTTGAATCGGACCGCGATCTTCAAAATAATAGCGATGCTTGAGGCGTTTATACGTGTCTTCCGTTACCTGAATACTCCCCGGTAACCCGTGGGATTCCATGCGACTGGCAATATTTACCGTATCTCCCCACAAATCATAAATAAACTTTTTAATCCCAATAATCCCCGCAATCACGGGTCCGGTATGAATGCCAATGCGAATACTAAAAGACTTCCCGGTTTCTTGACAAAATTGCTCAATTACCCGTTGCATATCCAACGCCATATCCGCGATCGCCTCCGTGTGATTGAGCATGGGCATCGGTAGCCCCCCAACCACCATATAGGCATCACCAATCGTCTTAATCTTTTCTAAATGGTGTTCCTCAACCAGTTGGTCAAACTCTGAGAAAATCACATTCAAAATCTCAACCAACTCAATCGGTGAGGTGTGAGACGCCAACTCGGTAAACCCGACAATATCGGCAAAGAGTACCGTCACCTCATTAAAATGATCCGCGATCGTCCGCTCTTCTCGCTTCAAACGATGGGCGATAGGTTCTGGCAAAACATTCAGCAGTAGGTGTTCTGATTTTGCGGTTTCTTGATCCAATGTTTTTAACGCCGAGGCAAACTGTTTGGCAATAATTACCGCTGCAATTAATGCCACCGACACAGCCGCAACTAATAATATCGTCGCCGTATAACTGGTTCTATCAATGGTAGAACCAGCTCGCTCTGTCTCCGCCTTTGCCAAGTCGATTAATTTATCGGCTAGTGCCTGTGCCTGTTGATCAAAATTGCGAATTTTATCCTGAATTTCTTTATCGATTTGAACGATCTCTTGGGCAACCAATTGATAAGCATCTAGATATCTTAATGCCTGTCTCCGTTCCGTCGCATTAAACTTAGCACTTGCGTTAATCTGCTCACGTAACCTTTTCGCCGTTTCATTCAGCAACTCCATTTTGGCAGGCTCACGAGTAGATAAATATTCCTTTTCATAGGACTGCATTTCCTCGACAAGTCCGATCAACTCTTGAGCCTCTGCCAATTGCAGTCGATTCCGCAATAGGTTTAAATTTTGTTCCAGTTGCTCGATGACGCCAACATTATCAATCCCCAAATTACTCACCCAACCCACTGTTTCCTGGAAACTCCGAGAATATTGCTCGACGATTTCCACATACTCGACTAAATCCGGATTACTCTGCCGTTTAAATATCCCCCCCTGAACCTGAGCCAGAAGCTCTTGCAGTTCGCTACTAATATCGATAACTTTGTCAATCTCTTGGCGGTGTTTTTCGCGAAACTCATTCAGATTGCTACTGGAAAAATTAATACTGGGCCACCGTAAAAAAAAATCAATTTCCACGCGACGGGCATTGCGTAACGCCGCATCCATTTCAAACCCGCGCCGTTGAACTTCAATACTAGTTAGAAGCACCGCTTCTGTCTCATTACGCATTTGCCGCAGAGAGACAAAGCCCGTCATTGACACAATGCCAATTAACACCAGCAGCGCAATAAATGCTAACGCAAACTTGGTGGTGATGCTAAGTTTGCGCCCAGCTCCAGTCAGGCGCTTCCATCTTTTCATAGTCCCTTCTTACTTAGTCCTTCGCCATTTGCCCTTAGTCCGAAGTCGCCTTTCAATAACCAATGACTAATGATCCAGCAATCAATTTTGTAGAGACGTAGCATGTTACGTCTCTACAGCCTCCCTCATCTCCCCCACCATCCTGTGCCAAGTCAGATTAATAATCCCCCCCAGAACCATAGCGCCATGCATCCAGCCAACGGTGGTAATAGTATTGGGAAGTTGGGGGTAATCGATTTACGGGTTTGCTCATGAATTGTCCTAATGGATATAAGCCACTGTAGACACCCAGATTAATGTAATGCACCATCCAATCTAACAGCGTTGTTAACCCAACTTGGGGAATTACGGGAATTACCAGTCCCGGTTTAGTTAGGGAAATGAGTGTCAAGGTTTGGAACAATCTAGAAAACTGAACTACATCTTGCAGGAAAGGACGCAGTACGTCATCCCCCAACTGTGCCATTGTTTGAAAAACACCAGTCAGTAACTCATTGATTTGATTGGGGGGTAGATTTTGCTCAACTCCCACACTCATCGCCCGTTGAAACATCCAGGTAACGGCAATATTCGGCTGATAGGGTTGCAGTAGGGTCAAGGCGTCTTGAGTCAAAACGTCACAGCTCAGGGCTTCCTGGATGCCTTCTGTCAAACGTTTGAGGTGACGCACCATGGAACCAAATCCGCCAAAACTTACAGGGGATTGAGCGCCACTGCTATCACCCACGGGCAAAATTCGATTCCATGGCATTTTAATCGGGCTTTCTTTGTAGGATGGGAAAAAGCCAAATAACACTCGTTTAAAATCAAGTTGGGATAGTTCCACCCCCTGATAGTCGGGCAATAGCCGTAGGTATTCCTCCATAAAAAACCCCAAACTGGGACGTTGGGGATGAGCATCAAGATAGCTGAATAGATAGGTGGTTCTGCCATCCCTGGCGGGAAACGCTTCCCAAAAGTATTGACAATGATTCTGAATGGGTGTAAAAGAGAAGATTAAATCCCCCTTATCATTCTCGGTAAAACCCTGAGCGCAACTGCCCACGACTAGACAAACCCCTTCCGGTTTTTCCCCCTGTCGCACTTGCTGAACAATGGGAGAGAAGTTGCCCATCGCATCAATCAGCAACCGAGTGTTTAACCCACCCGCCGCCTCGACGCGCACCCCATCGGGATGAATCACCGCCCCCTCAAATGCCGTTTTTTCCAAAAGCTGACCCCCAGCATCGAGAAACTTGGACTTGAGCGTATCCAGGAGGAAAACCGGGTCAACGCCAATATTCAGGACATCCCGCACCCAGACATCCTCTCCACCCAAAAAACTAACCCGACCTGGGTTATACTCAGATGCGATCGCGTCCTCTAATTCTTCAGGCGATAACAGGTCAAGTTCCAGGAATACCTCAAGTTCAGGGCGGGAAATATTCCACTCTTGATCCCTCCCCCGCAAAATTCCCCGTTCCAATAGGGCGACGCGCCAGCCGCGCTTTTGCAACGCAGCAGCCAGTAAAATCCCTAAGGTACCACCACAGATAACGATATCCCAATCGATGCTTCCCAAAGGTTCAATTGATTCCTTAACCACCTGGGGAATCGGCGTGGTACCGTCTCGCAACGCTTGCCAGAATTGGTCAGCCTTCCGCAAGCCTCCCAAGACATCCCCCGGTAACTGGGAAAGAATTTGTTCAGTTTGATTCATGACTCTCTCTCTTGGCACAGATGCTCCCTCTACATCCTAATCTGCGAACGGTGAGATAGAAGGCGGAGGGGCAGAGGGGCAGATGGCACAAGGCAAGGAACAAGGAAATGATATAACGGTTCAATAAAACATGACCTAGGCAGAATGACACTCACTTAAACTGGGTTCGTAGTAGGCACGAAGCGTGCCAGCAGCGCTAAAGCGCTTACTACAAACTCTAAAGTCAGTGTTATTCGACTTAGACAGACTTTACTGTTGAACCCTCAATCCCTTTTGTTCCCTGTTCCCTTGTTTTAATGACACATTGAGGAGAACGTCAAAAATGAATAAACTATTTTTATTCGCTATTATCGCTATCGGCTCTATGGGATTCACGACTCCTGCTGTAGCCGAAACCCAAACCGCCGAATCAGGAAACGTCCGGGCTGACTTTTCCTATCAAAGCCAAGAATTTTGTTTAGATAACCCGCAATTGCAAATCAGTCGCGATGGGAAAATTATCCTGAATCAATCACTATCAACAGACTTGGCAATTTGTCGATTTACTGATTTACAAGTCCGCAACTTAGATGTTAACACCGAACCCGAAGTTATCTTAGATGTCTATACGGGTGGAGCGCATTGCTGTTGGGTTTCTTTAATTTATCGCTACGATGCGGCTCAAGATACCTATACAGCAACAGAACAGTTTTGGGGTAATGCTGGTTATGAATTCAAAGACTTAAATCAAGATAAGATCCCCGAATTTTGGACGCGGGACGATAGCTTTGCTTATGCCTTTGCCTCTTATGCCGGTTCGTCCTATCCCTTGCAAATTTGGCAGTATCGCAACGGCAAGATGGTGGATGTAACGCGCAGCTATCCACAACTGATCTACAATGATGCCTATCAGCTATGGCAGCGTTATACAGAAAGTGAGTATCCGGAAGTAGGTAGAGGAGCATTAGCTGCCTATTTAGCAGATAAATATATGCTCGGTCAAAGTGAAGATGGTTGGCAGCGTGTTCGCCAAGCTTATCAGGGAAATGATCGGGAGTCATTCTTTAGTGATTTACGTAAGTTTCTCCAACAAACGGGTTATATTAGAAACCCTGGAGAAACAGCCTATTATCGGCTAGCTGAGTTCGAGCCAACTGGACTGTACAATCAATGTCCCCAAGGAACTAGTTTAATGACGGCTGGGGAAACTGATAACTATCGTTTTGCCATCTGTGTGGGTGATTCAGGTCAATATTATATGGGACAATCAAAGCGCACGGGAGATTCGATTACAGTGAAACATAAGCAGGATGATCCAGAGAATTCGTTCCATCGTGGCGATACGGTTTATCGCCTGCAAATGGATGAAAGTGATTCGGCGAATTTGTATCTGGAAGTCTATCAAAACAACCGCCGATTATTGAGGGAAATGGCACAGAAGGTTTATTCATCAATTTAGATTTAGAAACAGTAAGGACACGGCAGATTTAATAAAAGAGGGCGGTTGAAACCGCAACTACACAAACCAAACCCGCCTGCGCGGGTTTCCTGTCGATTTTGTAGGTTGGGTTGACGCATGTTACCCAACACCCTCGAAACAAAAACAGAGCTTATGCACACACGCCATTTATGGTAGGGACACGGCATTGCCTATCCGTGTCAACTTAAGACTTTGTATGACTAGCGCTCAAAGTTTAGATCCCCCTAAATCCCCCTTCAAAAGGGGGACTTTGATTCCATTTATTATTCCCCCCTTTTTAAGGGGGGCTAGGGGGGATCTCTTATTAAGGCGGATTGATCTGATTGGGTTTGTATTCCAACCGTCATCCGCATACACTTATTTGATGTTAGCGTCCTGTTCAGTTGAGTCAGGAAATGAACATTCAACGGTAATCTTTAGGTTGCTTTTAGCTGTTCCTTTGGTGACATAAGGGACGCCAGCTTCACCACCCAGTTCGATTCCAAATTCTAGGGTGACTTTGTTGACGTTCGCGATCGCCATTTTTTTAAAGGCACTTAATGTGTAGATTGTGTACGCTCGAATTGTGCCTTGAATCGCCTTGAAATTCTGCACCATTTGCTTTTGATCTTTGACGACTTGAGCGTTTTTGCGAACTGCACCTTCTTCTTCCTCTTCCTCTTCGGGGACTTCTGTGGTAATGGCAGGAATGTTTACGTCTTCCGTGGCTTCAATATAGATGATGGTTTGATCGTCGAGCTTAATGGGGATGAGTTGAGGCATGATAATTTGATGGGGTGGCACTGGTTATTGTTTATCATACTTTCGAGTGCGACAACTGTTCGAGACGATGAGCCGAAAGTTTGTCATGATTAGGGAAAACCTAACCCCCCAACCCCCTTCCCTCCCAGGGAAGGGGGAGTCAGAACTCTTGCTCCCCTCTCCTTGTAGGAGAGGGCTAGGGAGAGGTTCGGGCAGAGGTTACTATTGAACAGGGGGCAAGCGTTCCAGAATAACTGAGATAAAGATGGTTGGCGATGAGTCGCGATGCTTTGGTTATTGGTATCAATAAGTATGAGCGATTGAATCCCCTGCAAGCACCAGGGGGAGATGCTGAAGCGGTAGCTCAACGACTCGAACAGTATGGTGAGTTTAAAGTAACCCGACTCCCAGGGATAAAGGATAAGCAGAATAACCGGATTCGGGTTGGTCAAAAAACCAAGGTGACACTGAGTCAGCTAGAAGACGCGATCGCACAATTGTTTATGCCAGAGGGTCGGTCTGCTCCTGATACAGCGATATTATACTTTTCTGGGCATGGATTGCGGAAAAGTCGGGGGATTCAGGAAGGCTTTTTAGCTAGCAGTGATGTGAATCCGGAGGTGGGGAATTGGGGATTATCTCTCCAGTGGTTACGTCGATTGCTGCTTGCAAGTGAAGTGCGACAGCAAATTATTATCCTGGATTGCTGTTACAGTGGGGAGGTTCTCAATTTTGCTGAAGCTGATCCAGGGGAGCGAGGGAAAGGACGCGATCGCTGTTTCATTGCCGCATCACGAGAGTTTGAGGTGGCGTATGAGGGAATTGATGGTGAATATAGTGTTTTCACTGCGGCTTTACTAGACGCTCTCGAACCCAAGTCAGAGCGCTGGGTGACAAATCACACTTTAGTAGATCTTCTCAATCAAATTGACTCAGAGTTCCCCCAACGCCCGATTTGTACCAATTCTGGGACACCGATTAATCTTACTCGTTGTCTGACACCACTACAACCCAAATCAGGGACTCTGAAAACTGAATTAGCGTCTTCTCCCCATAATTTAAAGCATAGTGGTGTGATTGAATTTGTGGGACGCTCGGAAGTCCTGGAAAATCTACACCAAAGGTTACAGCAAACCGAGCGCATCGCTATTTGTGCCGTAGCCGGGATGGGAGGGGTAGGTAAAACTGAATTAGCTCTACAATATGCTCTACACCACCAGAAACAGGGAACCTACCCCGGTGGCTTGTGCTGGATACAGGCGGGGGATGGAGTTGTGGGAACTCAGATTGTCAGTTTTGCCAGAACTCAATTAGATTTACAGTTACCCGATGGGTTAGAGTTAACCGAACAGGTGGCTTATTGCTGGCGACATTGGCGTTCAGGGGATGTTCTATTTATCTTTGATGATGTGCGAAATTATGGACAGATAAAACCCTATCTCCCACCTGCGGAATCCCGGTTTAAAGTATTAATCACCACCAGACGGCAAAGGTTAGGGGCATCTTTTCAAAGGATACATCTGGATGTACTCACAGAAGCAGCCGCGATTGCTTTGTTCGTGTCATTGATTGGACAAGAACGGATAGAGGCGGAACCGGAACAGGTAAAACGTCTATGTCAAGAATTAGGCTATTTACCCTTGGGATTGGAATTAGTGGGGCGGTATTTACAGCGTAAGCCGGATTTGTCATTAGAGAAAATGTGCCAACGTTTGGAGTTAAAGCACCGTTCTCTAAGGAATCCAGATGGGGACATGACGGCACAATTAGGAGTCGAGGCTGCATTTGAGTTGAGTTGGCTTGAATTGAGTCAAGAGGCTCAAAAGTTGGCTTGTTTGCTGAGTGTATTTGCGTTGGCTCCCATTCCTTGGAAATGGGTAGAACAATGTTGGACAGAGGAAGATGTAGAAGCGTTAGAGGATGCTAGAGATGATGAATTGGTGAATCGGAGTTTATTGGAACGGGTTGATAAAGGGAGTTACCAACTGCATCAACTGATTCGGGAATTCTTGAACGGGAAGTTAGAGGAATTAACTGAAGCATCAGAACTGAAACAACGGTTTTGCCAGGGAATGGTCATGGCGGCACAGCAGATTCCTGAGACGCCAACGAAAGATGATATTGTCATCGCCACCCCAATGATTCCGCACCTAGCAGAAGCTGCAACGACTCAGCAGGATTGGTTAAATGATGAAGATTTAATCTGCCCCTTTATTGGTTTAGGTCGATTTTATGAAGGTCAAGGATTCTACAAACAGGCTTTACCCTGGTATAAGCAGTGTTTATCAGTAACGAGAGCGCGTTTAGGAGATGACCATCTATCTGTGGCAAGCAGTCTCAACAATCTGGCTCTGCTCTACTTATCACTTGGAAGGTATGATAAAGCTGAACCTTTGTTGGAGCAAGCCTTGGAGTTGAGAAAACGCTTGTTGGGTGATGACCATCCCCAAGTAACAAGCAGTCTAAACAATCTGGCAGGACTCTACTATTTACAGGGAAGGTATGATAAAGCTGAACCTTTGTATGAACAAGCCTTGGAGTTGAGAAAACGCTTGTTGGGTGATGACAATCTCTATGTGGCAACCAGTCTCAACAATCTGGCAGGACTCTACTTATCACTTGGAAGGTATGATAAAGCTGAACCTTTGTTGGAGCAAGCCTTAGAGTTGAGAAAACGCTTGTTGGGTGATGACCATCCCGATGTGGCAACCAGTCTGAATCATCTGGCTAATCTCTACTCATCACAGGGAAGGTATGGTGAAGCCGAACCTTTGTATCAACAAGCCTTAGAGTTGAGTAAACGCCTCCTGGGTGATGACCATCCCGATGTGGCAACCAGTCTCAACAATCTGGCTCTACTCTACAAATCACAGGGAAGGTATAGTGAAGCTGAACCCTTGTATCAACAAGCCTTAGAGTTATATAAACGCCTGCTGGGGGATGACCATCCATACGTGGCAACCAGTCTCAACAATCTGGCTCTACTCTACTCATCACAGGGAAGGTATGGAAAAGCCGAACCCTTGTTTCAGCAAGCTTTAGACTTGAGAAAACGCCTGCTGGGGGATGACTATCCCGATGTAGCAAGCAGTCTCAACAATCTGGCTCGACTCTACTCATCACAGGGAAGATATTCAGAAGCTGAACCTTTGTATCTGCAAGCCTTAGAGTTATATAAACGCCTGCTGGGTGATGACCATCCATACGTGGCAACCAGTCTCAACAATCTGGCTGGACTCTACTCATCACAGGGAAGGTATAGTGAAGCTGAACCCTTGTATCAACAAGCCTTAGAGTTGAGAAAACGCCTGCTGGGGGATGACCATCCATACGTGGCTACCAGTCTGAATGATCTGGCTAATCTCTA
>NZ_JBKHUP010000164.1:0-12247 GCF_046565525.1 Coleofasciculus sp.
TGTCCAAGACAGAGTAACCGTTTCATCTACGGCTACCGATGTTACCGGATTCCCATTAGCATCAGTGACTTGTGCTGATGATACTTCTAGGTTAGGTGTAAGAACATTGAAGGGAACGATTAAGGTATTATCATCATTATCGGTTTTTCCCAAGAGCATTTTTCACCCCAACATCGCTTCTCGCATACATTGCATATATATTCTTCTAACATAAATTTATAATGAAGCATCATCTTTACAGAATCTTTACTAACATAGTCCTTAATCTTCATTTAATCTTTAAGAAAAAGCTATTGACAATTTTCCCTTCAGAAGCTTATTTCTGTAATGGATATACCCATGTCTGAGCCTCAACATGAATAAGCAGAAGACAAGAAGCGATCGCCGAAACATCAGTTATAGCGCTACGCGGGGAGGGAATAGGCAATAGGCAATAGGAAAATGTAGAGACGTAGCATGCTACGTCTCTACTGACAAGGAATTGAGCGATTTTAATTTTTGGAGCAGGGGAGCAAACAAATGACCAATGACGAATGACAAAGGACAAATGACCAATCTTGTCAATACACCAAATGGCTGAAAAAAGTTAAAAGAAATGGCTGAGGCAGTAGCATATTGATACCGAAGACAATTATAGATAACTTTCTTAACAAAATGGAGAATTAGCATCAAGGTTTTTTTGTCCAGAACCTAGATCACTCCTCCAAGCTGTATCTGCTTTCCCAACTCCTTGCTTTCTCACCCCTTAAAAAAATGACAACTGAAGGAAAAGTTTTCGCGATTCTTTTGATGCAATTTAATCTGCCTCCTGTCCCTGCGCTGAAAGCTGTGGACTCTTGGCTGAGAGAGCATCCCCAGGAAAATTGGGACACATTGAAAGAGTTATTAAAACAGAAAATAATAACTATGGTTAACGGAAAGTTGACAATGGTGATCCAAGGGAGTAACTCCAAGCCGGATAACGTTGTCACCCAATATCATAGGGGTCAATCTATCCGTTATTCTCAGCCACGACAACCTCAGCCACCAGTAGTCCAAACCTATCGATTTCGTGGGGTCACGTATCATAAAGTTGAAGCTCCTCCGATTCAGCACTTTACGACGATCAATCAAACCATTCCATCAGAGGTTTCTAGACCCAACTCTAACGATGATATACCCACCTCTGATTCTCAAGTCGTGAACTTTAATGAATACGTCGAACGCAAGAAGCGATCGCAGGAAAATCAGTTGAATCATCGGGAGCGCTCAGGAACCTAAACAGGCATAAACCCACACAGAAGACACAAAGATTCCTCTGTGTTCTCTGTGCCTCTGTAGTTCTATTCCCTTCCTTCAATAAGTAGATTAATCCTTATCCTGCAAAAACGCTTCCACCTCGGCTGCAGTTGGTTGAGCCGCGATCGCACCAGGTTTTAGACTCGTCAGTCCCCCAACCGCACTGGCGTATTTGACGACATCTCGTGCTGACTCTGGCGTCGCTAGACATTTTAATCCGTTTTGACAAAGTTGGTGAACAAAGCCCGCGACAAAACCATCACCCGCCCCTGTGGTGTCTTGCACATTCAGGGTAAAAGGTGAGAATGTGCTTTCCTGTTCACCGAGACAGTAGGTTATATCTTGCTCCCCATTAGTGACCAAAACTCCTTCCACTGAATCTAGACGATGGGTAATCGCCCCCGCATCTGAGGTATCAAAGAATAACTCCGCTTCTTCTTTGGCTATTTTGAGAAAATCGATTTGCTTGACAAATTCCTCAATCAGTGCTTTCGCTTGAGTAGGATCTGACCAAAACATGGGACGCCAATTAATATCCACCAATACTTTGACATCATAGCGATCGGCAAGATCCAGGGCTTTGTAAATCGCTTGTCGGGTTCTGGGATAGGCTAACTCTAGGGTACCCAAAACTAAATAATCAGCCCCCTCAAATAAGGATTCGGGTAACTTAGAAGCATCAAGGAAGGCGTCGGCAAATTGGGATGTGTCGAAATCACCAAATCCAGCAAATTCGCGATCGCCTGTTTCTTTTCGCAGCACGTAAACCTGTCGGGTTGGTGCAGTGGGATGACGCTGAACACCACTACTATCCACTCCCACATCCTCTAATAATCGGATAAGCTGGTTTCCTGGCTCATCGACTCCCACAGATCCGATAAAACCCGCAGGGGTACCCAACTTAACTAACGCACAAGCCACATTCGCTGGCGCTCCCCCAGGGTAAGGCGTCCAGGATTCGACTTGTTCTAGGGGTCGCCCCACCTGATTGGCTAGGCGATCAAATAAAATTTCACCGAGGCACAGAACACGGGGATTAGTCACGGCAATATATACCTCAACCTTTCCCTCAGACTACCAGAGGCTTTACCCCTCGTTAAAAAAAATCTCTCAAACCATGATGATTTATGGCGTGTAGGTATCCCAGAGTTCGTTAGAATTAAAAAGGCATAAGTAAATGTACCAAGGGCAAAATACCTATGGCTGGTGGCAAGTCGGATAAGTCAGTTTCTCTCTCAGACCGCGAATTACAGATTGTAGAACTGGTCGCCGGTGGTTTAACCAATCAGGAGATTGCCCAAGATCTGGAAATCAGTAAGCGTACTGTCGATAATCATATTAGTAATATTCTGCAGAAGACCCATACTGATAATCGAGTCGCACTGGTGCGTTGGGCGTTGCAGTGGGGTAAGGTTTGTTTGAATGATATTAATTGTTGCACGTTACCTCCCAGGTCGAATAACACTGATGAGGTGGTTTCTTAGAACAAAGAGCCGGGGGAGCCATGTACAGACGCGCCATGACCCGTCTATGTGTAGGGGCGGGTTTCACCATTAACGGGAAGGTTTTCACCCAGATGTCACTAAACCCGCCCTGTCTAAATTATGTTGTATTCCCTGTTAAGAGTTCCCTGACAAATGACAGATGACTCAACTATCGAACAAACCGTGGTGGAAAATTCCCCTCCTAAATCGCTCCGGAGCCGTCCGACTCGCTATACTGAGTATCATCCTTTTACTTGTCATCGTTGGCGCGTGGTTCCTGATGATCCGAATGCCTGGAGAAAGTTATCAGGGTGAACTCCCACCCCTCACCCAGAAAGAAGTCACACTGCAAAACGCTCTTGAACAAGATGTGGAAAAACTGGCGGGTGAAATTGGACGGCGCAACTATTTGTACTATGACGGTTTAATCGCGGCGACTGATTTTTTAGAGAAAGAATTATCACAAGCTGGGTATACAGTCAAGCGACAGGGATACGAAATAGACAATCAAACTTACTACAATGTAGAAGTCGAAATTATTGGTACTGAAAAACCCGATGAAATCATTGTCGTTGGGGGTCACTACGATTCAGTCTATACCAGTCCGGCGGCGAATGATAACGGTACAGGCGCAGCCGCAACTTTAGAACTGGCGCGTTTATTTGCGGGGAAAAAGCCAGCTAGAACTCTGCGTTTTGTAGAGTTTGTGAATGAGGAACCGCCCTTTTTCCAGACAGATAATATGGGGAGTCTAGTCTATGCTAAACGATGCCGCGATCGCAAGGAGAATATTGCGGCGATGCTGAGTTTGGAAACGATGGGTTATTATTCCGATAAGATTGGCTCTCAGCGCTATCCATTTCCCTTAGATCGGATTTATCCCTTACAAGGAAATTTTATTGGTTTTGTCGGCAATTTAGGGTCAAGAAAACTTGTTCAAAACGTCGTTGAATCCTTCCGCCGCCATGCAAAGTTTCCCTCTGAGGGTGCGACGTTACCTAATTTAATTCCCGGTGTGGGTTGGTCAGATCAGTGGGCATTTTGGCAGCAGGGGTATCCTGGTGTAATGGTTACGGATACAGCGCCTTTTCGCTATCCCTACTATCATACTGACGAAGATACACCTGATAAAGTAGACTATGAACGATTAGCGCGAGTTGTTGCTGGATTAGAACAGGTTATTGCTGAATTAGCGGGAAATAAAGTTACATAGGGTTTGCTGAATAAGTATTGTGTTAGGTAATAGGTGTTAGGTATTAGGTGTTAGGTTTTGGTTGCTCGATCGAGCGCAAGCATGGGTGTGTTTTTTACCCCCTTTGGCAGTATTTATTGCAGAACCTCAGTAGTTCATAATCAACAATTCATTAATCTGTCCTCGCTGGTTCGCATTGCTGTTAATCGTCCGTTTCGCCTTGACTCGCTTAATCTGATATCCTGCATAAGCAGCATCAAAAAAATTATCTGTTAAGTCTTCATTTTTTGGATCAGAGTTACTCAATATTAACTTTGCTCCCTTTTGATCTAGCACTCGAAAAAAATCTCGTAATCTTAATTGTGACGAATCATCAAAAGTTTCTTTAGAGTAGGATGTAAAATTAGCAGTTTTGCTTAAAGGTCTGTAAGGAGGATCGAAATAAACTAAAGAGCGATGATCGACAAATGCTTCAGAGTCAGTGAAATCTCCATAATGAATCTGAGTGTTTTGCAGAATTTTAGCTACCGCTTTTAGGTTGTTTGCATGACAAATTTTGGGATTCTTATAGCGACCGATTGGAACATTAAATTCTCCTTTGGAATTAACTCGGAACAATCCATTAAAACAGGTGCGGTTGAGAAAAATAAGGTGAGCGGTTCTCTCAACCCAGTCTGGGTGGTAGGTCTGGAAGTCTATTTGTTGACGTTGTTGGTTGAATTGAGAGCGGATTTGATAAAAATACGGCTTTCTTTCCTCGACATCGAAAGATAAATATTTGTCTTGAAGCTTTAAGAGAAGTTCAATCAAGTCTTCTACGTTTTCCTGGATCGTCTTATATGCCAGGACAAGTTCAGGATTAATATCCCAAATAAAAAACTCTTCAACTTTGTCCAACTGAGCAATATAGAGAAATACCGCCCCACCACCTACAAAGGGTTCAATATATCGATTGATTTTTCCCTGAGCCAACTCCTCAGGCAAATTCTTATCAATTTCTTTAATAAGTTGGCTTTTCCCTCCTGCCCACTTTAAAAATGGTCTGGCTTGCATGGAATTTTTCATTAACTAGAGAGATAACCTATAAATCTTAGATAATAGTGAAACCTGTCTCATTGTATACAAACAGCCTAAATAATGAAAGCAAGATTTTGCCAAAACTTATTACTTCCAATAAACACTTTTGTCAAGGTTTTAGGAAGGGCGACCCGATCCAATTGAGGGGATTGGAATTGTTCATTTATGCAGCGGGTCGCCCCTACATGCCTCTATTAGCGACTTTTGCACAGTCCTGAAGCATGGATCTGTATTTGCGATCGCAAAACCCTCTAGTCTGTTCCATGGCGGTTATCAAAGTAATACAGTATACTTATTTTCTTTGCTACCCGTTCCCTATTTCCTAAAAACCTTTATCTGTTCATGTTCGCGTTTTTACCCATTTTCCCCCTCGCCCAAGCTACCCCTACACCCCCACCCCAAGTGGAGATTGTACAACCGCAAGAAGTGCGTCCGTTACCGGGACAACTGGATCAGATTCCCGTTTTCAATAGCAATAGTCCGGAACTCGTCCAAACTGAGGGGATATTACTCTCTACATTTCCTGGGAACAACAAAGCCACTCCCAGCGCCCATTTAAACTTTCCCTTTCACAGACGCTTTGATATCTTTGCCCATCATATTGCCAAAGCGCCAACACCTGATGATTTACGGACGCTTTATCAGGGAATACTTGTACATAATCCTGGTACAGAATCGGTCACGGTTGATATTTTGCAAGCGGCTAGTTATTTGAGTCAACCTGATGCACCGTTTATCCAGTTACCCTCTCAAGTTGAGAATCCTCAAAGTACAGTGTATGCAGGTCCTGGTAGTCGGGTAATGAGTGATATCTTGAGAGGATATCGCCAAGCCCAGTTTCCGCCTCAATTGGTAATTCCGCCTCAAGAAAGCCGTATGTTACTCAATTTACCAATTCCCGTGAAACCATTGGAACCGCCAATTAATGGTCGTTCCACGTTAATGCGGTTACGCAGTGATGGACAGGTATATCTGGCGAGTCTCGCCCGTTATGCACCCACTGATGAGGCGGGAAATGAACGCGCCCCCACCCTGGTAGAATGGCAGCAGCTATTGGATACAGGGGAATTAGCAGGACCTCGCGATCGCGCTCCTACTCCACCTGAGCAGACAACGGGTAATATTATCTATGGTCGGGTTGCAGGTGTGGCTCAAGGATCACAGTGGCAAACTCAGTTAACCGATAGTCCCACATCCCAGGTTTTAACCATTCCTGAACCGGGAGACGCCTTTTCTTATGGACTGAGTACTTTACCCGGTGGACGTTTAAGTACAGGTCAAAGTCAGAGTGCCAGGATGCTGGTACGTTATCCCGATACTGCCTATTTTGCCCATGGAAACTACGGAGTGCAATATAGTTTAACCTTACCCTTAGTGAATCCAACTCAGGAGACAAAAACAGTTACCATATCCCTACAAACGCCTCTGAAACAAGAGCAAATTCAGCAGGGATTACGCTTTCTGGAACCACCCGCGCCCCAAGTCTTTTTCCGAGGAACGGTGCGACTGCGCTATAACGATGATGCGGGATTACCTCGGACAGGGTATTGGCATTTAGTTCAGCGACGGGGACAAAAAGGGGAACCGTTAGTGACCCTGTCTATGCCACCATCGAGTCAGAGATTGGTGCAATTTGATTTTTTGTATCCGCCAGATGCAACGCCGCCGCAGGTTTTGACGGTGGAAACGTTGGGGGTAGCGGATGTTGGACAAATGACAAATGACAAATAACCCATAACAAGCGGTAGGATTATAAATCGGCAGTTCGAGTATCGGTCTATACCTAATCACTCAGCCATTGTTGCCGGTTTATTGCTGATGACGGGAGTGAAACGCTGAAACTAAGAACTGTTGTTGTGTGTGAGGTTGGAAAACCCCTTCGTTGATGCTGCTTTTATTCGCCAATTTTTCGCTGGCTCAAGTTATCCCTGTCCCCCCGGTAACCCCAACTCCTCCTCCCACCCAGGAATTGGTGGTACAACCCCAACAAATACGACCGTTACCAGGACAACTGGATCAGGTGCCGGTATTTAATAGCAATAGCCCAGAAGTGATCCAAACCGAGGGGATTTTACTGTCAACCTTTCCACCCTATGGAAAAGCTAGTCCTGGCGCTCATTTAAATTTGCCTCTTTCTGGACGCTTTGATATATTTGCTCATCATATCGCCCGCTCCAATACGCCAGAGGAATGGCGACCCATGTACCAAGGGGTTCTGGTTCACAATGCTGGAAGTCAACCTATAACGCTGGATATTTTGCAAGCGGTAAGTTATGTGACCAATCCGGATGCTCCTTTTGTCGATTTACCGCCCTATCTGGACAATCCCTTTGGCTTGGTCTATTCGGGTCCCGGTTCACGGGTGGCTACCGATATCCTGCGTGGCGTGCATCAATCATCATTTCCCTCTCAAATTATTATTCCGCCGCAACAGAGCGAAATGTTATTTAATTTACCCATTGCTTTAGGCAATTCCCGGTCTACGTTGATGCGTCTGCGAACGAATCGACCCGTTTATATGGCAAGTTTAGCCATGTATGCACCCTTGAATTCTGATGACAAAGCGGATGGGAAACCTCAAGGAGAATCTGGACTTCCCTATCGTCCGCCTACTCTCGACGAATGGCGGTATTTATTATTTAAAGGTAATTTAGCAGGACCACGCGATCGCATCCCAACACCGCCAGACCAAACCAACGGTAAAATTGTCTATGGTCGGGTTGCGGGTGTGGCTGTGGGTTCTCAATGGCGTACTCAGGTGGTAGATAGTCCGGGTGAGTCGGATCTGAGTATTCCCCAACCCGGTCAAGGGTTTTCCTATCCCCTGAGTACTGTACCTTTTGTCACCTTAGGCACGGATCAGGTTCAGAGTGCACCCTTAAAGGTTCGTTATCCGGATACAGCTTATCGCGCCCATGGAAATTATGGGGTGCAGTATCACCTCACTTTGCCTTTGGTCAACCGGACGGATACTTCACAAACCGTAACCTTGGCAATTCAAACCCCACTTAAACCTGAGGAAAACGCCGACGAATTGCACTTCTTGAATCCTCCTGATTCCCAGGTTTTCTTCCGAGGTACAGTACAACTGCGCTATACCGATGACCGAGGGTTAGTCCGCACCCGTTCAGTTCATCTAGTGCAACGGCGGGGTCAAGCTGGGGAACCATTGCTGACGCTGAAAATGCCACCAAGCGATCGCCGTTTGGTCGAGGTTGATTTTATCTATCCGGCTGATGCAACACCACCACAGGTTTTAACTGTTCAGACTCTGTTATCGCCCTCAGAAGGGAAATAAGTCTTGAGTTTTGACCATTCCTCGTTTTTCTGTTGTCTTTATCTTTTTTTATCCAAGAGGTAAAGATTAGATTTTATTTAGTTATATTTATTTTTTTACTCAGGTGAAGTGTTTTTGGACAAATGGAATGCAACCCATAAAACGCGCGATCGCACTCTCTCATTCAATCGTCTGGAAACTGCCAGCAGGAAATCCGTTCAAGATCTTGGCTACCGCAGCGATTACAGACACTATTTAACGATGAGTCCACCCATTCATCACCACAACGACGACAGTGACAAAAAATATTGTTACGATTGGCGATGTCGATTTTTTGACGCCATTGGTTCAAAAGAGTATGATCTTTTTCGTTACCAGTTTCTGACATATTATTTAAGATAGGGTATTACATTGAATCTTGGGTAGGGGCGGACGCGAGCCACTCAAAAAAGGATATCACCGATAACATTTCAACAAAACCCGCCCTTTCAGAGAGAACCTCAACAAAGAGGAAGATACAATTGTTAGCTTTATTCGCCGGAAGCCCCACAAAGAAAGCGGTACTCCGCTTGGTGTTGGGATGGATAGGCTCTTTGCTGTAGGGACACCAAGCAACCAATCAATCTGGTGCGTCTTGATCCTCAATGTACTTCTTTAACTAAGTATTTAAATTGGTGTATACTAATACAGTAACACCAATTAACCAGCAAGTGAGAACTGCCTACCAGTACCGATTACGTCCAACAAAACACCAAGCCGCAGAACTAGACAGATGGCTGTCAATGCTCCGCAACCAATACAACTATTTGTTGGCTGATAGGTTTAACTGGTACGAGTGCAATCGTTCTCCTGTCAATGCTTGCCCTCTTGTTTGTCATTTGCCAGAGTTGCGCGATAATCCTGACTATTACTCGCAAAAGAAAACGTTACCTCAGCTTAAAAAAACACATCCTTGGTACGGTGAAATATACTCTCAAGTTCTTCAAGATGTCGTCAAGCGAGTTAAGGTAACGTTCGACCGTTTTCTTAAGGGGGATAGCAACGGTAAACGAAGTGCTAGACCTCGGTTTAAGGCTTGTAACCGTTATCGCACTTTCACCTATCCTCAGATGAAGGAAGGGTGCTTGCAAGGCAACTCTTCGGCAAGCTCAGAGCACCGCTTGATTAACTTGCCAATGTTCGGGAAAGTTAAGGTGATTCTGCATCGCCCTATTCCTGACGGCTTCAAAATCAAGACCGCATCTGTTACCAAAAAGGCTGACGGGTTCTATTTGACGCTTTCACTGGAAGACAAGACAGTCCCAGAAATTAAACCAGATTTTAACCCAAATAAAATTACTGGAATTGACGTTGGCTTAAAGGAATTTCTGACGACTGCTGAGGGCGAAACGGTTGCTATTCCCCAGCACTACCGCAAGGCACAAAAACGTCTACGGGTAATTCAAAAGCGAGTATCACGCACAAAAAAAGGGAGTAATGGCAGACTTAAAGCTATCAAGCAACTCGGAAAACAGCACAAGAAAGTTGCTGACAAACGCAAGGATTTTCACTTCAAAACAGCGAATTGGCTGTTATCAAAATATGACGTAATTGCACACGAAAACTTGAACGTCAAAGGTCTAGCTCGTACCCGATTGGCTAAATCTGTGCTGGATGCTGGGTGGTCAAGCTTTCTGTCTATACTGACAAACAAAGCCGTAAATGCTGGGAAGTTGGTTATTCCAGTAAGCGCCCATAACACTTCACAGGATTGCTCCAGTTGTGGAGAGGAAGTGCCTAAAAAGCTGCATATTCGCACTCCAGACTGCCCCTATTGTGGGTGTAGCCTTGACCGTGATCATAATGCAGCTATTAATATCAGAAATAGAGCCGAGGGGCATCCGGTTCTTAAAGCGCAACGCCTCCTAAGCAATAGCCGGATTGGTTGCGAAGCCTAGCACAACCACCTGTATCCAGGTTGGTGTAGGAGTATGTCACTGCCAACGCTTTGGGAAACATGGAAATTCATTGCACTCGTCCCACCTGTCCTCGTCCCCAAAACTTTTTTGCCGATCTCGATGACAAGGTGACACTGCAAACGGCACAGCAGAAGTATTGTACGGCTTGTGGGATGTCCCTGATTTTGGTGGGTCGCTATCTTCCTACCAAGTTACTCGGTCAGGGCGGCTTTGGTACCGCATTTCTGGCACGCGATCGCTATACGCCAACGATGCGCTATTGTGTAGTGAAGCAGTTCCAGCCGTCTGGCGACTTAAGCCCCCAACAACTTACCATTGCCCAAGGTTTATTTGAACGGGAAGCGGAAGTCTTAGAACAACTCGGTAATGATCATCCCCAAATTCCCAATCTTTATGCCTTTTTTCCCTTAAGTGTTAGTAACCTGCACCAATCAGGTAAAGAAGACCAGTTTTTCTACCTAGTCCAGGAATATATTGATGGACAAGACTTGGAGAAAGAACTGCAAACCAAAGGAACATTCTCTGAACCTGAAGTTCTAGAGGTGTTACAAGCAATGCTGAAGGTACTCCAGTTTGTCCATGAGAATGGTTCAATCCATCGGGATATTAAACCCTCTAATATCATGCGCCACCGGAATGGACGCTTGTACCTGTTGGATTTTGGGGCGGTTAAACAAGTAACCAAAGGCGCAGCAGGAACCCCTTCTGGTAAATCGACTGGCATTTATTCAATGGGATTTGCCCCCCCGGAACAGATGTCAGGGGCGCAAGTTTATCCTTCAACGGATTTATATGCGTTGGCGGTAACGTTGATGATATTGCTCACGGGAAAAGAGCCTGAGGAGCTATATGATTCCTACAATAACTCCTGGAACTGGAGACCCTATACCCAGGTTAGCGATACTCTAGCAGAAGTCTTAAACCGTATGCTTGTGCGTATACCCAATCAACGCTTTCAATCGGCTATAGAGGTGATGGACGCCCTTCAACCCCATCGAACTCCCCCTGCATCACCGTCTCCACCACCCACTCCCAAACCACAACCAGCTACTCAGCCGCCACCTGTGGTTCAGCCGACACCTGCGATTCAGCGACAAAAAAGCCCCTTTACCCTATCAGAAACGTTAATCGGGGCAGGGTTTACTGGCTTTGAAGGGGCGTTATTTTTGAGTGTCCTGGGAAGTATCTTGAAGATCTTAGGGATTAATGGGGGATGGGTATCAGGGATTAGTGGGGGATTGGTGGGGATGATGGTGGGTGGTTTAATTTATCTCCAATACCGCCGGATTATTGAAGGCAAAGACTTGCCTATTATTGGCGGAATTAGCTTAATTTTATCCTCCATCCTCGCATTACTCGCTGGTAAGTCAATCCCAGCCCTCATCGTGGTTGGAGTGTTTGCCGCAGTCGGCGCGATCGCGGTAACGGCTTTATTTCGCCTGATTTATTTGCTACTGTCTCGTTTACTCTAAAGATAAATTATTAATTATCCATTGATGACAGCTTAAAGCTCTAGCGTCCTGTATAGGTGACAAAGATATCCTTATTTACCCTAACTTCTACAGGATCATCGGGATCGTAAGGAGATGAGGTGTTACTGCCAAATGGTAAATTCCCCTCTGAGTAACATCCCGGTAAGAAAACGCCATAGAATGGTTCGGCTACCGATGGCACCAGTCTGAGTCGAGTTCCCGTCGCCGCCGCAATGCTGTTGGCTCGGTTTTGGGCATCCTCGATGGCTGATTGATAAGCGGCTTGCTCTAGGGCTTGACAGTTATTCACCGAATATTCTACGTTAACTGTACTGATAAGAATCTCTTCAATGGGGTTGGCTGCATCCGTTGCCGTATTGACAATCTCCTCTAAGCTATCCGCCTAACACTGGACAAATGTGGACAACACGATCATTCCATTGATGGATAGCCAGTCTCAGCAAACGCTACGTTATTAGGGTCATGGAATCTATGGGTGCTTGCCAGCT
>NZ_JBKHUP010000165.1:0-12236 GCF_046565525.1 Coleofasciculus sp.
GAACTGAAGATGAAACCTCTGGCTGACTCCATTCAGCGCCAGGAAGAAGAGGAAAAAGAGGAACTGAAGATGAAGCCCTTAGTGCAGCGCCAGTCAAGTGGGGGTGGAATGGCGGCGACTCCAGAACTAGAACAGTCTATCGCAAGCGCCAGAGGTAGCGGACAACCCATTGCAGATGAAGTTCGGCAACCGATGGAACAGGCGTTTGGGGCTGACTTCAGTGGGGTCAAAATACACACCGATTCCAAAGCTGACCAGCTAAATCGCTCGGTGGGGGCTCGTGCGTTTACAACAGGGCAAGATGTTTTCTTCCGTCAGGGAGAATATAATCCTGGGAGTAAGGATGGGCAAGAGTTGATGGCTCATGAATTTACCCATGTTCTGCAACAGAGCGGTGGAGTTCAAAGCAAACTTTCTGACACATCAACAGCAGAGCTTCAACCTAAGTGTTCGGCTTGCGAAATCGAAGAAAAAAGAAAAAAAGAACAGCAAGCTATTCAGGCTAAACTCGTTGGGAACACTATACAACCGGATTTACTAGATGATGCATCTGAGGCAGTGGGTAATTTTGTTGAGGGTGTAAGCAACTGGATCGACTTACTCGGTCCAAAACAAGATTTGTTAACCCATCTGACTGACCCAAGTTGGATTGTTAATTCAGTAACTGAGGTGGCAAATCAAAACGAAGCGAATCCCAAACACAGTTTCTTCATGTCTATGGGTCTGTATGGCGTCGGTATTGGTGTAGGCGCTGAAGCTATGACCTATGTCCAACGTATTCGCAATTGTGATACCCGCGCCCAAGTGGATGGACTTCGTGAAGAATTTGATGGTTGGAAGGCTGAACGTCAATCAAGTCTGCAAGAGGAATTAGAAGCAAAAGTTGAGGAGTATCGTGAAGTTGAGCGATCTTGGTTAGAAAACTTTGGAACAGCTGCTTCCGTTACTCAAGATCCAGTGCATCCCAACCAATCCCAGCAGGATGTTGCCTTATCTCTGCTACCTGGAGTCCCTGAAGCAAAGGTGGTTGTCGAAACTCGTGTCAACTGCAATTTCCAACGTACATCTCAAGCGATGCAGGATAATGATGGAGATGGTAATCCAGATATACCAGATTGGACTGATGATGAGAGAACTCACTTTATGGATCAGTTCCAGAAACAGCTCAATGACGTGTGGTCAACGGGTGCAAGTGGTACAGCACCATTCCGCTGTAGTCAACCAGCAGATTATTTGCTAACGAACGAGAGTCCTAAGTGGTCAGAAATTACAGCGAATATGGAAGCGCAGGTGACGCTTGATCCGGCTAATCCACATTTTCAACTTGACGTATTTAAGGAAGCACCTGGAGAAAATAATCGCGCTCACGTAGGCACCAATACAGGCGTGTTCTACATGGAAGATGCTGATGCTGGTTATAAAACTTTAGGTCCTGATGTGGGACAACCGACAGGCGCTCAACACACCTTGGCTCATGAGTGGCACCACATGATCGGTAATCCAGATGAATACGCGGAAAATTCCGCCGATCAGAGTGGGAATGCAAGTACACCAACAGACCTACAGAGTCGTTGGGGTGACTGTCAGCAAAACTTCCAAGACATTATTAATGATCCAGCGTCAACTCCTGAACAAAAGCAACAGGCTCAACAAGACTTGCAAGCCTTGCGGGATCATGCAAGTGATGTTGACTCCAGCACCCCTGGTTTCCAGTCAGGTATTTTCCCGCTAGCAGGACGTGATGATATCCCTGATGATTGTTTTGCTATCCGTGGTGTCTGGCGACCTACTGATGGACCTCAAGTGTTGCTGCAACCTGGAGCACAGAGTCAGCGAGGGGGTACTAATATCTCGGCTTCAGCAGAAGATGCGGCTCGCCTTAGTGATCGTGGGAACCAGGTGCGTCCTTATATGCGTGAAGGTATTGTGCAGGAGTTGCCGTCAATGCTGGAGGGAAGGTTTGATCCGGAAGTTAGCTTTGACCACAATTTCCAAGATATGACACCAGAACAAACACTGGAAACACTACAAGCACGTATCCAGAATGTTTTGCACGACATCTCGGATTTAGGGAGTTCCCACGAACCTCCTGGAGAGGGTATAGCGCCGGACCACACTGAAGGTAATGAACATGGTCACACTCACTAAAATATTCCTCATTTGCCTACTCATGCAATGGGGGACAATGGAGATCGTATCTGCTACCGCATTAGCTGAGATGCAATTGATTCCCCTAAAACAACAGCAGATATATCTTGCGAAGGCAGTCTTGCAGAGGAAGATAGCCTTTAACTCTCTATGCACTTGGTTCTTTAAGCAATCTGAAGAAAAGGGTATGACATCTTCGACACCGCCGCCGCAAGCACCCTCGGTTCGTATAGAAAACCAACAGTTAACTGACACTGAATTGGAAAACAAAGTTAATCAAGGGCTTTTTCATGCCGAGATTGCTGAAGTGGAACTGCCAAGCAATCGGCTTACATCAAAGGGAGTAGCAGCTCTCTTAGAAAGTCCCATTCGCTCACTACAAGTACTGAATCTTTATGATAATCAGATTGGGGATTCAGGTGCTGCTTTAATAGCTGAGGCGGAAAAGTTAAAAGGCGTTAATAGGCTTGACGTTAGCTACAATAATTTGTCGTTTAAGGGTGTACAAGCGTTGTTCGGCTCTGAATCTCGCTTGAGTGGACCAACTTGGCTCGATATTGCTGGGAATCCTATTGGTGACGCAGGTATACAGCTTATTGTTGAGAGTCGATACGCGCAACACCTGCGTGGCCTTTCAATTCGCCGTACAGGAATGACAGATGTGGGTGCTCGTCACCTTGCAACTACTTCCAGTTTGGCTAATCTCCAACATCTTAATGTGAGTGGGAACGAGCTTACTTTTGTGGGACGCGATGCCCTGACCAACAGTCCATACCTCAAAGAAACACGCATTCTGTTTGAATAACCGCATATACTAAAAAATCAAGGGTAAAAAAAAATAGTGCTAGATAAGTAGTCGGACAAAAGAAAATTGCACTGTATTAAGTTTTGTAAATAGACCTCAAACCTTTACAAAGGACGAATGACGAATGACAAATGACGATCTCCACCGTTTACGTTAATTGTGTCCACCTACTTAGATGTATGTTAAGTATATCTCCCGTTAAATTTGGAGGGGGGCTATGGGTATCCGGCGACGCATCCGCAAAAAAAGATCTGGGGAAGACGAGTTAATCCCAGCACCAAGTTCGTTACAGACGCGCTCCTTCGGTAACGGTATCCAAGCAAGACTTGCTAAGTTACCTGTAACTAATCTCTTGGAAACACGCCCCTTTGGTTCTCCCAAAAAGGCATCCACTTCATCTCAGGAAAGCACAGATATCCAGACGCAACTGAAACAGGCGGAACGTTTTGGGTATAACGCGGCAAATATTCCAGTGTTTCCACCCAAAAAACCGAAAAAGAAACCGAAAAAATTAAAAGGGAAAGAATCCGATCGCGATCAGATTGTCACCCATAACCATCCCGGTGGAACGCCTCTGAACCAGGGTGACATTGTATCCGCGATCGCAAAGGACACCAAAGAAGTACAAGCCGTGGGTTACTATGGTAAATTTAGCCTACGGCGCAAGGATGATACCTGGCAAATTAGTCAAGAGCAAGTCGCAAGGGCTTATGCTCAAGGGGTTGAGCAGTGGTTGCAAGAATGCCCGAAGGAATTAACCGAACATTATCCGGCGAAAAACGATATCCCACAAGCGGGAGCAACGTTTAAACAAGATCAGTTTATGGCAAACTATTTTGCCGGCAAAATTTTGGCAGAGCAAAGTAAAGGTGCTGTAGTTTACGAACATCCCGACGAAAAGGAACTAATCCAAAAACGAGCCAATCTGTACCGCGAGAGAATTGTTGTACCGCTTAAGCCAACTTCTCCTGTCAACCCTAATCCGGCTGGTACGAGTCTGGGGACAAAGCTGCAAACCCCCAAATTGATTCGCGATCGCATGGAATAGTCGTTCGGTTGCGAATCGCGCTTCCCTGATGCCATCCCCCCGGTTCCAGACGTAGCCTGCTACGTCTGGAACCACTGCTCAAGGGAGGTGATCAGATTTGATATGATCATCCAGTCCGCAAGGGTGAACAAACTACCGTATTCTATGCCAATTTTAAAACGTTTTCATCAAATTATCAAAATACCCACCATCCGAATTTATCGTTTTTCTCACTATAAAAAACAAATCCTAATTCTCCTGGCTACAGTAAGTCTGATTTGTACCCAAGTTGTCGCTCAAGATATCCCCATTTATAGCCCCAGGGATATCTTTCATCCGGTTATCGCAGAAAATGGCATGGTTTCCTCTCAAGAAAGCTATGCCACACAAGCCGGCTTAGCGGTATTAAAAGAGGGCGGAAATGCCATTGATGCTGCTGTCACCATTGGATTTACGATGGCGGTTACATTACCCGAAGCTGGAAATATTGGCGGCGGTGGATTTATGCTCGTCCATTTAGCTGATGAAAATAAAACTATTGCGATTGATTATCGAGAAAAAGCTCCCCAAGCCGCAACCCGTACTATGTTTCTGGATGAAACGGGTGACGTTGATCCCGAAAAATCTCAACATAGTCATTTAGCCGTTGGTGTTCCCGGAACCGTTGCTGGGTTAACAATGGCACTGGAAAAATACGGGACAATTTCTTTAGCACGGGCGTTACAACCTGCGATTGAATTAGCTGAAAATGGGTTCTCTGTTTCCGAATACTTGCATCACACCCTAGTTGCGGTGAAAGAACGGATGCAAGCCTATCCTGCAAGTATGACCATCTTTTATAAACCAGGAGGAGAGCCTTATGAGATTGGCGAAACGCTGGTACAAACGGATTTAGCTCAAAGCTTGAGACTCATTGCCAGGGAAGGATCAAAGGCATTTTACCACGGCGCGATCGCAGATGCGATTGTGGCAGACATGGAAGCCAATGGGGGCTTGATTTCTAAGGCGGATTTAGCGGATTATCAACCCGTTATCCGAGAACCGATTCGGGGTACCTATCGTGGCTATGAAATTTACTCCATGCCACCGCCCAGTTCTGGGGGAATTCATCTGATACAATTACTGAATATCTTAGAAGCATTTCCGCTAGGTGAACTGGGACAGAATACCGCCCAAACCATTCATTTAATCACCGAGAGCATGAAACTAGCTTATGCAGATCGGTCTAAATATTTAGGGGATACTGATTTTGTTTCTGTCCCCATTTCTGGGTTAATCTCTAAACCCTATGCCAATCAGCTACGCCGCAAAATCAATCTAAATCAAGCAACACCCAGTCAAACAATTGCCCCCGGAAATCCTAATCCATTTATTGAAAGCAACAATACTACTCATTATTCAGTTATGGATAATCAGGGAAATGCTGTGGCGAATACTTACACCTTAAACTTCAGTTATGGCAGTAAAATAACGGTTCCTGGGACAGGGATTATGCTCAACAACGAAATGGATGACTTCTCAGCCAAGCCAGGAGTCCCCAATGCTTTTGGTTTGATTGGCGGAGAATTTAACGCCATTGAACCGGAAAAACGGATGCTCAGTTCTATGACGCCAACGATTGTATTAAAAGAAGGAAAACCTTTTCTGGTGACGGGGAGTCCGGGTGGTAGTCGAATTATCACAACGGTTTTGCAGATTATTTTAAATGTTATCGATCATGACATGAATATTGCCGCAGCAACTAATGCGGTTCGTGTGCATCATCAATGGTTTCCTGATGAGTTGATGATTGAACCAGGATTAAATGGGGACACCATTCGTCTGTTAGAGGAAAAAGGACATCAAATTACTCTCACCAATACCATGGGAAGTACCCAAAGTATTATGTTGGTTGATCAAACCTTAAAAGGTGCATCTGATCCCCGACGTCCTGGTGCTTTAACCTTGGGATATTAATTGAAGTTTTTGTTCAACTCTAGTCTGCCAATAGGGATGTATTTGGTACATTGCCTGAAATATAATTTTATCGTTTTATATCTATATAGCCCAAATTCTTTTAATATTTTTTAAAAGAAGGTAACGTCCTATGGGATACCAGGAGTCACTGAGAAGCCCGCGCTCTATGCTTCAGCATGAGCGTCGGGAGTATGTCACTAAAGAAAAGTAACGCAAGCCCAGCAGAGACTATCACAGTAGAATCGTTGATTTAGTTACCTAATGTTACGTGGGCAAAAAACTGAGTGTCGGGTCATGTACCTTTATAAGTAAGCCCCTACTCAGTTGGTGTTCGGCAATGCCTTCCTCAATTTCTCCTCTATCCCAGTCAGAAACGGAAAATAACTGTGCGGATTGCCTGTACATGACGTTGACCGCCATTCCGGTGCAACCGATAGAACATCCTGACTATCTGGAGTTTTTGCAACCGTTCCACACTCCAAAAATTGACCTGTACTTAACCCTTAAGTTTAGCCAGCAGTGGGAGTCTCTACCGCAAGGACGTGTTCAGTTTGGACTCAAAGGAGGAGCATTACGGCTGAGGGTAGAGGGTGGTGAGATTCCTTATGAGTCTCGGATTATGGGTTCTATGGAATTGGTTGTGCCAACGGTTGAGACGGATTCCCAAGGTAATAGTCTTATTTGCGATCGCGTCTCTGGGGAGTTAGATGTGCCAACCCTTGACCCTCAGGGGAATGGAACAACAGGACAAGAGTTACAAAATGGGAAACCTAATCATCATTCCATCTGTCATGTTACCACAAAGGTAACGGAAGAAAACCCAGCCTGGATTTTTGAAGAAGAACGGGGACAACCTATCTTAAACGGCTGGCTTAACCAAGTCAAACTAGCCACATTGAGAGTCTCTGCCCTTCCCTGTCACCTGGACGCCACATTTGAAGTGTCTCGACGAGATATTTGTTTGACCAATGTTGAGGGATTGTGGAGTCCGGATCTTAGTCGCAATAAACGGGCAGTGCTGGACAGGCTGATTATTCAGCAGTTGCTGGAGCGTAAGTTTAAGCCCTATCTCAGTCGAGTCGAGTTGCACTATGATGGATGAACGTTTTTTTAGCCAACTCCAAGTCCTGATTCAGAAAGTTGTTGCGGCGGAAACTGACAATTTAGCTCAGCTAGCGGCGATGGTGGGTCTGAATTTGGCACAAGATTTCGCCGAGTCTAATCTCAGAGATACCCATCTTCGGGGTGCTAACTTGGTGAGAGCCAATTTACGAGGTACTGATTTGCACGGCGCTAACCTAATTAAGGCGAAGCTGTGCGGGGCGGATTTGCGTGGGGCGGATCTGATTCAAGCAAATCTGTGCGGGGCGGATTTGAGAAAGGCTAACCTACGCGGCGCCGTGCTGTCGAATGCGGATCTGACTCAGGCAAACTTAGAGGGGGCTAACCTCACCGATGCCAATTTAGCCGGGACAACCCTGAACTATGCCAATTTGAAAAGGGTTGATTTCAGAGGCGCTCATCTCTACCAGGCTCACCTCTACGCCGCTAACCTGAGTGAAGCTAAACTTAGAGGAGCAAATCTGGGGAATACTGACCTTAGAGAGGCGAACCTTAAAGAGGCTTCAATTATTCGTGCCTATTTGGGAGAGGCTAACTTGCAAGGTGCGGATCTCGACGGTGCGAATCTGAGTGAATCGGATCTGAGTCGAACAAAACTAAATCGTGCCAAATTGCGGAATACTCAGCTACGGAATACTGATTTCAGCCTCAGTGATTTGAGTCAGGCTACTCTGATTCGTGCCAATGCTAGCCATGCTCACCTGATTCGCGCCAACTTGCGGGGGGCGGACTTGATTCGGACTAACCTCACTGGTGCTGATTTACAAGGGGCTGATTTGAGTCTGGCTGATCTGAGTTTGGCTAACCTGTATTTAGCCAACTTAGGCAATGCTAACTTAATTCGCGCCAATCTGAGCATCGCTGAACTTGGCGGTGCGAATCTGAGTCGAGCCAACTTGAATCAGGCGGATTTGAGAGGGGCAAATGTGGAAAATGCTGAATTTGCTGGCAATCTGGGATTGTCTGGTGATATGAAACAGGTGTTGAAACGGCGCGGAGCAATCTTGGCAGAGGTGATGAGCGATCGCGTGGAGGCGTTGGCGTCTCGGTAACTGGATAAGATAATTTCTTTCATCCTTACCCTTTTCCCCGGTCATCTTTTATAATTCTGGGGAATGAGTAAACAAGGATTATGGATGCTCTTTAAAGCCTTATGGGCGAAAGTCATAGGGCGAAAATTCGTTCGTGATGTTGGCGTACTGACTATTGCCAACTTACTAGGAGCGCCTCTAAGTTTTCTTCAGGGTATCTTAGTCGCTCGTTGGCTCGGACCAGAACTCTACGGCATTGCTGCATTGGTAATGAGCTATCCCGGTTTGGTTTACACTTTTTTTGATGCCCGTTCAGCTGAGGCATCAGTTAAATACCTCAGTGAGTTTCAGGGCGCAGGCGATCGCGAATCGGCACTGGCAATGTGCAAACTGGGATATATCATCGATTTAGCGATCGCGACGTTAGCGTTTTTGGTGGTGTTAGTGACAGCGAGTTGGGCAGCACAAGCGGTGGCTCATCAAGCTGAATCAACAGGACTTATTGTCGTTTATGCTGCCGCATTCATCCCCCAAGCCTTGGTTGGGACGTCCCAAGCCGTGATCACGACTTTGGGAAAATTTCCCCTGCTGGCGGGGATTGACAGTCTGATCAAAATTCTACGAGTCACCTTGGTGTTAGGTCTGGTTTTGGCAAATTGGCAGGTAGCGGGGGTTATTTGGGGAAGTGCGATCGCCACAGGAGTAACCGGACTGTTGTACGGGATCATCGGCTGGGGGCTAATCTACCGCCATTGGGGAGCTCTCCCGCTGCAAGGAAAATGGCAAAACCTCAAAGGAAGGCGTCGAGAAATTTTTAGCTTTCTCTTCTACAATGAACTGAATGCCTTATTAGGCATGATTCCCAAACAACTCGATGTCTTACTTTTGGGGTATTTTCGCAATCCCACAGAAGTTGGATACTACAAATTAGCCAAGAGTCTATCTAACCTGGTGAACTATTTGGTAAAACCTTTGCAATCCGTAACCTATCCTGAATTAGCCAGACTTTGGAGTTTAGGTGACAGACAGGCTCTGCTCCAGAGAGTACAGCGTTTGGCTCTACGAGTGGGCATCCCACTAGCCGTTACTGTAATTGCTAGTACCTCCTTAATTCCATTGGTCTTACCATCAATTCTAGGGCCGGCCTACTTACCAGCCGTTTCAGTAACCCAACTTTTCTTCATTAGCTCGGCGATATGGTTAGCCTTTTTTTGGCTCAGACCCCTGTTTTTAGCGATGGGAGAAATGAGGTTTTGGGTTAGTAATTCGGCGGTGGTTGTGACGCTGACATTATTGGGTTTTGCGGTAGCCATCCCCACCTGGGGATATCTCGGCTTAGCATGGGTCTCGCTGATTGTCGGGGGTTTGGGCGGTCACCTGTTGGCAACTGTCTATTTTCTTCACACTTGGAAAACGACTAATGGATATTCTGAGGAATCCAAATGAGTACCCAAGTCAAGCAATTTTACGAAACTTATCATGATCAGATTACAGATAAGCGATTCAATTCTCCCTATTGGCTGCGCCGCTATGCTCACCGCCAGATTCACGCTCAGTTTTTACCCTATCTGCAACCTGGACAACGAGTGCTGGATGCGGGATGTGGAGAAGGGGTGCTGAGTTGTCTAGCGGCGCATCAGGGTGTAGACGTTGTGGGAATTGATATCTCCTATCCGAATATTGAGGCGGCTGGTCGTCTGGCAAAAATGTGGAATGTGAATGTAGAATTTCTACGAGCTGACGCTGAGCATCTACCGTTTCCAGATAATAGCTTTGATGTGGTACTTAGTTCCCATGTTCTGGAACATCTACCCAATTTGGATCAGGGATTGCGCGAGCTGTACCGAGTAAGTCGAAATTTAGCATTAATTGCCATGCCAACTTGTTTGAATCCAGCCTGTTGGGTATTACTAGGAGGTGATAATTATTGGAAAATAGGACGACGCACACCATTTGCTTTACCTGTAGGTCTATTCAAAACTGCAATCGCATGGGTCAGCGGTCAAGAAGGTCCCGATCAAGGCTATGCGGGGAACAAGGAACTGCCTCATATTTGGCGATTTCCCTGGGTAATGCGTCAACAGATTAAACGTGCAGGTTTCCAAATTGAAACCTTTGAAGCCGGACCTTTGATTGCTCCCTATTTAGCCCAATATATCCCCCACCTACAAGGAATACAAGGGAGTCTGGATCAATACCGCGATCACCCCTTATTGTGTAACTTGGGTTACGGCAGTATGGCAGTATGCCGGAAGCCAGTAAGCAATTAGCACTATGGTAGCACTATGGTACTATTCTTTTACTCATCCCAGGCTGAAAAAGCGTAATGAAAGTGGCTTTTATCACGACTAATTTATCTCAGGATAACGGTTGGGGACGTTATTCTTATGAGATTATTAAGCGGATGCCTCAGCATGGAGTTGAGCCTGTCGTCTTAATCATGTCATCAGCTAAATTGATTCATCTAGAAAATGTCCAAATTCATCCCTTTCTATCGTCTTTTGCGGATGGAATTTTGAAACCAATAAATTTAGCTATAGACTTTTTTACAGCTAGAAAGCTGGTCAAACACTGTGCCATTATTCATTGTCTAGCTGAACCCTTTATTCCGTTAGCTTATCTATTAGCTACAAATGGAAAATCCTTAATTATCAATGCGGTGGGAACCTATTCAGTTGCTTTGCTCAAAAAGAGATGGGGCAATTTTTATCGGCAGGCATACCTTTCTGCTACTTTCATTTTGGCTATTAGCCGATATACAGCGATACGATTGACTAATACAGTGCCAGAGATTGCAGACAAAATCAGGGTAATAACACTCGGCGTTAGCGTCAATGAGCAAAATTATCAACCACCTTCGAGTCAATTTCGTGAAAATGCTTTTCTAATGGTTGGACATGTAAAGCCGAGAAAAGGAACACTACAGGCTGTTAAGCCAATGGCAAAAGTTGTGCAGAAGTTTCCAGATGCCAAACTTTTCATTGTCGGTCCTATTTCAGATGAGCACTATGTTCAACAGGTAAAACTAAATGTGTCGAAGAATGAAATTGAAGATAATATTATCTGGTTAGGAAAACTATCACATGAAGAATTGAACTCCTATTACAATCGTGTACGGGGTCTAGTTATGCCATCTATAAACATAGGCGATAATTTTGAAGGCTTTGGTCTCGTTCACTTAGAAGCTAACGCCTTTGGAGTTCCAGCTATCGGTTCACTAGATTGTGGTAATGAAGATGCAATTCGAGATGGTTACAGTGGTTTTTTAGTCGAGCAAGGGAATATTCAGTCATTATATGAGGCAATGCTAAAATTACTAAGTTCTGAAGTTAACTGGAATTTTATGTCACAATTTTCTCGGAATTTTGCTAAAAGTAAATCTTGGGAAAAAGTTCTTAAACCTTATAGTTATATCTATAAAGACACCGGAAGCTATTAACAATGATAAATGATTTTGAGCAGTACATTAATTGTCCCCTTTGTGAACAAGAAAAAAACAATATTTTTTATCGTAGTCCTTATGATTCAAAAGAGGTCAAAGAGTTTATTCATAATTATTACAAAGGAAGAGTTGATTCTGAAGTTTTAAAAGAAACAATACTACAAATTAATTGGTGCGATAATTGCGATTTTTATTGGCATAAATATGTATTGAAGCCAGAAAATTTATATGAGCTGTATAACAAGTGGATTGATCCTGAAGAAAGTAGGATAAAACAAGAGAAAAAATCCATAAAAGAACGAATGTCTATCATTCAAAGAATTGTCAGGCAACTAGAAGCTGTCAATGTAACCAATGATCAACCCAAAATCCTAGATTTTGGTTCTGGGTGGGGAACATGGGCGCTTTGTGCAAGAGCATTAGGTTGCGATGTTTATGTGGCAGAGACTTCTATAGAACGCATGAAATATGCAGAGAAACAAGGATTAAAAGTAATACAGGATATTGAAAGTATACCTGATAATTTCTTTGATTTGATGATTTTAAGTCAGGTATTAGAACACATACCTCAACCGAAACAATCACTTAAACAACTGCTCAAGTTTCTGCATGTTGGTGGAGGTTGCAGGTAAGGATTCAGGTTCACCCTTGTGAGTGAAAAGGTTGCCTTGATTATTAGGGGTGGAGCCAGAGTCTTACCCAAGA
>NZ_JBKHUP010000166.1:0-12058 GCF_046565525.1 Coleofasciculus sp.
GCTAGTTATTAACTGGGGGCGCAAACTGAAAAATAAGGGTAATGCTCTTATCACAGTTTAAATGCATGACAGCTTATAGCCAAATTCACACGCCATTACCGCCTTTCTTTCCAAGGGAGGGGCGCTCCTTCTTGTATGATTCATTTGAGTGGAGGGTGGGGGATGAACTTGGGAGCGACACAAACAGCCGTATCAGCCACAGAGCAGCTACTTAACCTTTGGCTACATGGCAAAAGTCCCCGTACCCAGGAGTACTACCGCCTCTATGCCATGCGCTTTATCTCCTTTGTGGGAAAGCCCCTGCACTTGGTAACGCTGGCAGAAGTCCAGGGATTTGCTGCCTCGCTAGAAGAACAGGGTCTTGCCAAAAGTACTCAGCGTACCATTATGGCGGCTGTCCGCTCCCTGATTTCCTTTGGCAACAAAAGCGAGGTATTACCCCGAAATGTTGGAGCGTTAGTCGAACTCCCCTCTTCACCGGATACCCTCAACGAACGGCTGTTAACGGAGTTAGAAGTTCAAATGATGATTGCCTTGGAGACGAACCCGAGAAATCGGGCAATCTTGAGGCTATTGTACCTGGCTGGGTTACGCGCTAGTGAACTGTGCCAGTTGACGTGGAACAATTTACAGCTTCGGGGCAATAGCGGACAAGTTACCGTCCTGGGCAAAGGTTCCAAGACTCGCAGTATTTTACTTCCCGCCTCGTTATGGGTAGAACTCATGCAGATCAGGGGAGATGCGACTCCTAATGAACCCGTGTTCCGCTCTCGCAAGGGCAGCCACTCCGGTCACTTGACGCGGGAACGGGTGCATCAAATTGTGAAAGCCGCAGGTAAACGAGCTGGAATCAAGGGCAACGTTTCACCCCACTGGTTGCGCCATGCCCATGCAACTCATGCTCTGGAACGGGGAGCAAAAATCCATCTCGTTGCTGAAACTTTGGGGCATTCCAGCGTCGCCATTACCAGCCGCTATCTCCATGCCCGTCCGGAAGATAGTTCCAGTTTGTACTTGCCCGGATAAGGGTACAATGGCGATCGCATGAAAGGGAATGAGTGGTGGGAGTGGTTTAATGCGTTGGCATTCGTCGGCGATCGCCCCTTAAAAATTTGTACGCACATTTGACATGGCTTGCTACACATTCTTAGGGGAAAAGGGAGGAATGAGTAGGGCTGATAGTGCATAAATTCCCTTAAAAACTATTAAATTTCGTTAATTTAGGGAGATTTATTCTCAATTTGAAGGAATTTCTCGGAAATAATCGGATAAATGAGAATAAATGAGGAAATAGTAGGCGATTTTTGCCGTAAATTTCCTATTGATTCCTACCTGAAAAGTGTGAAGCCGATTCATATTCGGCATCTGTTAGGTAGCCTGCGATAGCGCCTTTAACTTTTCCGATGTCACGGAAGTAACACCTGGCTGAGAACTTACTCCCCAAAAATCTCAAAAATCGGAACAGTAACGACAGACCCCCACCATATCGGCGGGGGTCTGTCTGAGCGTGTTGGGTGTAAGAGCTACTGCTCCGTTCCTTCTAGCAGCTCTTCTTGGAGCTGTTTGACTAACTTCAAAACTTCCTCCACCAAGAAGAGCGCTTCCTCGACATTGGTGATAGTCTGACAAACGAGCGATCGCGGTATTCATCGCTCGAATCTGCTGATTTAGGTTTACCCCTATCTTTCCCAGCTCCATGGCTGTCTGTCGGTTAACTTCAGGTATCGCTGCTGGCATCTTTCTGCGTTCCACACAACATCGGACGTAATCGTTCAAGGACATTCCTGCCGATGCTGAAACAAGTTTTCCAATCGCTCTTTTCCTGCGGAGTTAACCAAACATACGCTCTGGTTGTGCGAGTCTTTTTACGAGTCATGGCGGTTTTTTTAGAAACGACAACAAAAATTCTGACTTGCCTCGCAGAGCAAGCCGTCGAGGGTGGACTTCAGTCCACAGGTGTCTCTGAAGAGACACCTCTCGACTTGGCTTGCTCCTTATCCTTTAGGGGGTCTATTCTCAATAAGAAGCAATAGTGGGGCATTGGCTTACTATACGGCAACAAAGGGTAAAACGGCTCATTTTTGTGTAAAAAGCTTCACATATTCGACCCCATAAGGAAGGAACAGGGGAAAACCGGAAAAAGATCGGGGTAGAGTTGGTGTTAAATAGGTAGCGAAAAAATCAGGGGGAATGCTAAAATTTTCTACTTATTGATAGCGATTCACAATAAAAGGAACCCGCCCCGCTTCTGATACGCTTGGATTTTTCTCAGTTGCCAGCTTTCGCCTATTGTTTACCTCTATTTCCCCTGTTTTATCCTTTGCCCTAAAATAAGGAATTTTTAAGGTATATCGCTTTTCAAGTCATTTAAAATAATTTACGAAACCAAAAGTTTTGGTTTTCTTGTCACACAAAAAAAAACATCCCCTTTTTTCTCCTGTTGTCTTTTACCTGTCCACTATCGGGAAGCAAGGCAGAGAACACCTCGTCTCCAAATGCTACTTCTCGTCCCAAAATGCCTAAACTTGGATCGAAGTGGCGTTGGTTATTGGTCTCAAAATCATGGCTATTGACTTTCATTCTCAGTAGCCCAACAAAAATCGGCGTGAATCTGTTAAAAGTTCCACAATATGTCCTTTTGATTCCAGTTTTTGTCAATTTCAGTCAGTCGCCGCCATGCCCTGAAAAGTCTTAATTTGGCGTAAAGTCAGAAAATGACCCGAAAGGATTTCAGAGGCAATTTGGGAAATACAATCTCAATATGGCAGGCGCGGCAAGATTCCCGACGCCAGTGGAGTGGCAGCCGCGCCTATACTTGCTTCTCTTCGCGAAGGAATTTAATTATTTAGCGCGTGCTGCCACCGGGAATCGCAAGACGCGCCGGGGTAGGGATTGGAGCGAGAATGATGGAGCCGAAAGCCAGCCACTCCAGCGAGAAGCCGTAGGAAGTGGGAAGAGTCCGTAGGCATGAGGAACGAGTGACTCGGACGACCCCACGCCTAGGCGACGGCTCCAGCCACCGCCGTGAGAAGGGGGTTGGAGCGCTCTTGAGTGGCTAGGCTATGCGGCGACTGAATGAAGCGGAAAGCCCGGTCGCGGGAGAGCGAAGGGATTTTAAAAACAGCTCTCGCCACTTTCCCCCGCGAACCCCCCAGAGAAGAAAATCCATAAAATCCACTTATCGGAAATTCTGGCGATCGCCTAAAAACTCCCCAAGAAAAGCTTATATTAACAGGAAGATGGGGGCTTGAACTCTCTTGCTTTGCGATCGCGTATTATCAAGAAATTGGTGATAGACGAGGTGAAGCTAATTCCCTCAGTAATTTAGGAAAGGGCATTTGATGCGATTTTGATTAAACGATATGAATCAGTATGACATCCGCTAAATAACTCAAAAGGCTAGGCAGATAGTCTTGTTATACCTGAGTAAAAATCTCTGATAATTCCTGTTTTTACAGTCGGTTTCTTTGGAATTGGGCAGCTTGTGTGGTAGCTCGTCCAAAATCTGGAACTCTTCACTCAGTATGAGAAAGCTACCACTCGCGGTCTAATATTACATCTCTAGCTCAGTCCAAGTTATTCAATTTAGACTGGTCTGGATTGGAGACAGGAGTCTCGACCCCATTAATATTCCGAGTATGATAGTTCGGATATTTCTTCCGGTTTATCTCATTAACGAATTGTTGGCGGGTCATATCCTTACCAGTATAGTTATCATGAAATTTTTTATTTCTCCCTGTTTGAGTTTCTTGGGTAACCTTGATTCTTTTTCTTGCCATGTTTGAATTCCTCTGTTATAGTACAAAAATACTATAACACATAATAACTCATTCAATCCGGTCAAACAAGTATCTATCCCACTCCTACGGTGAAATCTGTTAACTTAAGCCGGAGAGTCGCCCCTCCGAGGGCGAGTTAGGCGTAGATCTAGCGAGGTTGTCACCGGGGGCAATCCAGATGATATTGCAGTTTTCAGTATTTAAGACCAGATGAACCAATTTTCATCAGTTATCACCAAAATCCATGCCCCATCTGCTTTTCAGCTAAATCAGTCAATCTACCCAAATGTCTGATTTGGCAGGAACTGCTCAAAGAATGCAATATTTCACCCATCGCGATCGCGGTTTGGGATACCTCGGTTTTTGTAGGTGCGATCGCGTCCAATTCAATCAATCAAGAAAGAGCCAATCAGCATAGCATTCCATCTGACGTAAATCTCGTCGTAGCTTCCGATCATCGAATTTTACGATTAATTCTTGTTCACTCCCATCGGTTTTCAAACGAACGACGGTACCAACCATGCCATGTCTTACCGAACCAGGCATATTAAGTTTGACTCGCTGACCGACTTTGAAAGAACAGGGGTTCGATTTCAGGTAAGACAGGAACTCCAGTAACTCTTCATCGGTTAACAATTGGCGCGATCGCTTGTTGTATTTTTTGCTGAGATAATCTCGCCCCTGCTTGTTTGTCCACCCTAGCCGCTTCATCTCAGAGTCAATCGCCGCGATTACATCCTTATACTCGATGAATGTTTCCCCGGTGTCAGTTTCGGGTGCGGGTGCATCTGGGGATGTTTCAGGGGTTGGGTCAGGCGCGATCGCGTTTTCCCCGCTGGTGGATTGGTCGGGTGCGGGTGCGGGTGCGATCGTCTCTTGGGGTACATTTTCCGAAAAATTGACACTTTTGACAGGGGTGTCAATTTTTTTGTCAACCGCGTCAACATCCCCACTGGTGGACGTTTCAGTCCCCTCGGTTGACACTTTGACAAAATTGACAGGATCTAAGGGAGGATTATTCATTTTAAATGAGTTATCCCCTATGGTTGGTGAGTGTGCTTCGGGTGCGTCAATTTTGTCAATTTTGTCAATTTTTTGCTGTATCCCTTTATTAGTGGGGGTTACAGCAGTTGACACTCCTGTCAATTTTTTGTCAACTTTGTCAATTTTGTCAACTTTTTCGACTTTTTCGATAACTTGGACTTTTTTGCCATTAATAATGATGTATCCGTTATCAGCAAGCCATTGACAGCGGGCTTGTATTTCGGTTGTGTCAATCTTTCTCAGGGAGCGTATACCCGCTTTTAGTTTGCTGATGGTTATGGCGTCTTTGTCCTTGAGGTATTGGTAGATTTTAAGCAGTACCCCTGTTAGCCCCGATTGCGGGGAATTTACCGCCATTACCAATTCCCACTGGTTTAGGTAATATTGGGCTAATGCGATCGCACGTTGCATCGTTTCGCGTGATATGATCGGCTGAGGTAAATCATTGGCTAGAGCCGCGTTAACGACGTGTAACCACAGAGCGAACCGTGCTGTATAAGCTTCAATCTTTGGGTAGACTGCCCGTAAGCCGCTGTGTGATTCCTTTCGCTCACGATCCACTAGATGATGTTGCCATTGTTGAAATAGGGGCTTGGCTTCAGCGCTTAGTAAATAATCGGCTTGAGGCATCTTCCCTAACTGCTTGTAAAGGTTTGTTAGTCGCTCATCAATGTTTGTATCCTGTTCGTCGTCAAAGTCGATAAATCGGGGTGGTGCTTCGGAACAATCAAAAAGCCATCGTGCGAATACCCCAGCCGGGTCATCATGATCGCCCATCAACCCCTGTAGGACTTCCCATTGGATCGTCCCCGTTCTTGACACGGCGCTACGTTCGATCGTGATTTCTCGTTCCTTCCGGTCAACGATAATTGGGGAGCCATTCCATTGATCAAGTTTGTTTTCGCGATCGGCTCCCTTCCCGCCTCGGTAGGCATTCTCGGATTTGAAATCACCTGCTAGTTCATCCCGATGAATCAGTAACCCCCTAGGGTTTTGTCCATGTAGTCGTTCTAGGGTTTCGAGTGTGGCGTCCTTTGTTAGGTAGCGTTTTCGGATTGGCTCCTTTGGCTCATCGGCTGGATCGGCGTCCTTATCTTTTTTCCATCGGGCATGGTCTATCTGGTAGTTTTCTAATTCAGTGTCGTACTGCTCTTTTGCTTCAATCTCAAGCCGTACCAATGGATCTAAGATTGGATTTTGTGATGGTGACTTTAATCCCCCCGTCTTTGCTACAACGCCAGACCAAAAAATACAAGGCTGCTTATATTTAGCTGAAGCTTTTATGATAACCCGGCTCGATATCCCGATCTGGCTAGCCGCAACGGGTAAAAGCGTGGTGAATAAAAAGCTTGGCGAGGTTGGCATGGCTTCAGCCGTCTGATGCATCGCCTGTGCTAGCCTTCCCCCATCACCCCAAAGATAGTCGTAGAGGTTTAGGCGATCGCGCTTTAACAGCCGGGGTAAAGCTTCAAAAGCCTCAATCTGTTCATCGGCATTATCCTCTTCCTTCTCTAGCTCTGTCGCGATCGCCCATAAATCCCGTGGGTTATACCCACTAGCGATGAAAGCTGAGTTCCGTTCTGCTTTCGACTTAGTTTCAGCTAGAACTTTCTTAACGAGTTCAAGGGGTGTTAAAGCGGGGAAAGGAATAACATTAGACCCGCCGCCGTTGCCACTGCCAGACCCACCAGACCCGCCAAACTTTGCAGATCTGCGATCACGCTTAACCCTTTTCTGCTCATTCCACAGATAAGCTCTGGCGCAATTGTGGAGGGCTTCATCGGTGAGGGTTGATGTTGGATTGTCTTTCTCAGCCTTTCGCCAAATCTGCTCACGTTCCCTTGCTGGGATAGAAGGGGTACAGCGATCGCAATACTCATCAAATAATTGGCGCGGGTCATCCGGGCAGCGATACCCCAGAAAAATTAGCCGGGATTTTGTGCCGATCAGATTTCTGGCTAGCTTCGCACCGCTGGCATTTCTTCCACCCTCGGCAACCCCCGAAACGATTAAGCCGCGATCGTCTTTAGTCAGACAATCGTATAAAGACACATCTCCATTGAGATCTGGTGATGGTCTTTCGTCTTCATCTATTGTCTTGTCCCTGTTTGGTATGATTTCCCTTAGCTGCTGATAGCTGTAGCGATTCCCGGATTCGCTGATAATGGTGGCGCGTGTTAATCCCTTTCCTTTCATGTACAGGCTACCTGCTAACCTGAGTATCCGGCTTGGATTCTTGATGGTGCGATCGCCTGCTGAATATTCGATTAAATCCTCCTGAAGCCGTCGCCAGTCTTCTATCGGTATCGGTTCATTGAATACCCAATATGAGTGGATTGATTTACCGCCCGTATCCACCTGCACGGTTGGTTCTGGTAGTTCTAGTGCCTTCCATAAATCGCGTTGGCTTTCCTTGGTTAGATCGTCGTGTTCGTAGAAGATAGCTCTACCGACTTTGACCTTGGCGTCTGTGTCCCCTTGCCCATTGGCGACGAAGTAGACATCGTGTCCCTCGGACTGATAGCGATCGCACTCTTCCCAATTTAGCCGCGATTTCTTGATACTCCTCGGCTGGTGTAGAGGGTCGGGATGGATATAGCGTATGAAGATTTTATCACCTTGGCTATATCCTAATAGTTCGAGGTGGCGCTTTGCTTGGGCACGATCGATTCCGGATGGTTTCTCTGAAGCGTACATTTTATAGATCCTCCTCTGATACTGGTGCGATCGCACCAATCATTTCCAATCCCAGCTCGCCGGGTAATCCGCAGTTTTCCAGGATTGTTTGTGCTTGGGGTATTTTCCGTTTCTGATAGAAATCTTGTAGCGTCTGAATCACTTGCGGTGTAAGCGATTCAGGGGTAAAATGAGAATGGTTCTCATGTTTAGGCATTTTTTGTCTCCTTACAGAGTTGTAAGGGAGACGTATTCACAGGATTACTAAAATATTCACAATATGAATATATAATAGTGTTAGTACAATCTCGTAATCTGGAATACTGTCTCCCAGTTTGTCTTCAACCGTGCTGTTAACACGGTTAAATTTTTAATGGGGGATAATCGGAAATTCAGCGCTAGGGGTGGTATCTTAGCGCTCGATTCTTAAGCCGTCCTGCTCTCCTGAGTTGGGGCGGTTTCGTTTTTTGATTGGTTAAACATTTCGGTGATCGCCACACTAACAACGTGCGATCGCGCTAGACTCCCATAGCTTTGCTTGAGTGCATCCAGCTTTTGGATCACATCCGGATCTACCATGAGCCTCAACTCTCGTTTTTGATACATTGGGTTTTAGTCCTCCATTATCACAGAAAACTGATTTAAGCATAACACAAAAATCCCAGATGCGATCGCTCATTTCCTCTCCCTGTCTGGGGTTTAGCGGTATCGGTTAATGTTTTTTTTGTCAGGAGTCGATCGCATATTGGGATTTGGTGAAGTGCGATCGCTCCCTTCCTCTCTCATCCTTTCCCCTTCCCTTTAGCCCCGGTGCTTGGTTGAGCCTCCCTCTGTAATTGAAGTAGTTCTTTGTGATTTCGAGCATCTTGGTAAATCCCCCGTCGAACGTATTCAGCGGCAAGACTGCTTTTTGTGAGTCCAGTCAAATTTGCGATTTGAATAAGATACTCGTGAATTTCCTCACTAAGCGAGATGTTGACTTGCGCCATATTAGATTTATAGGGTTTTCATCGGGTTTACTACATTCCAGAATACTCCCTATCTACCTGCACCAATCAAAAAAAGCGCTTTTCAAGGGGATTGGTATTAATCAATTAGAGATGTGTTTGACATCTCTATGTTACCTCCACTAAGATAACAGCATAGACCCAAAACAGCCCACCAGAGGGAACTGGTAGAACAAACTCGGCTGAACTGGGTTAAGCGCTCGCACCGCTACAGAAACGCTCAAGGCTTTACTGAGTAAAGCTTTGAGGTGTCGATAAGCACTTTAAGGAAAAAAATCATGGTTGCAATCAGCCAGCCGATTCAGGCTGGAACAGGACAAGTGCGCCCATTTTTACCCACTGGGGTTGATTGTGGGGCAGGCTTAATCAAGGTATGCATCGGTTCCAATGGTTCACAAATGCGGCTACGTCAGCCCTCTAAAGTTCTGGAATTGAAGTCGCCATTGATTGAGGAATTAACCTCAAAAGAAGGGGGTCACTTCTTTTACCACTCAGGAGACAGACCAGACCTAATCGATCGCGAATTCCTAACAGGAGAGTTGGCAGCGTGGAAGGCTCCAGCCACTCACATCAAATTGAGTGATGACCCCGCGCTAAAAGCTGAATATGCCTTACACGCGATACTTGGGGCGCTGGCTACCCTTCCTCATCGGCAAGAGTGGGGGCTATTTATCGTCATCAGCACCCATAGCCGCGACCTTTTCAGCGCCAAATTAAAGGAACTAACAAACGGCACTCATGTTGTTAGTTTTGGCGGCAAAGAAAAACCCAGTACACGGGTAAAAATCAGCGTTGGAAGTGTAACCCCAGAGGGCGCTGGTAGCTACACCTACGCCAAGCGTTTAAACCTAATCGAGCCATCCGCCCATGTCATTGGTTTTGATTTTGGTACGTCAACAACAATCCCCCAAGTTTTCGCCCCCAACGGGAAACTGATTCATCACCAACCTTTAGAGGTGGGCGGATGTATTGATTTGTTGGAGGCGATCGCATCTGACCCCGAATTAATCAAACACCTAGGGACTGGTAAATCGGGGAGCATTGAGCTTATCCGTAAAGCCGTCGAATCAGGGGATTTTACCTACGGCAATCGTGGTTTTATCATTCGCCCCATCTATGCGCGGCTAATCAAATCTTGGCTGGCGGATCGGTTGCGGCTGGCACTCAAGGCGATTGAAGAGTGGCGTGATTCTGCTCAGTCTTTCGTTGCTTGGGGTGGAGGTACTGAGATGCCCGGAATTCAGAAAATGTTGGGTACTCAAAATATTACAACCGTACCTGATGGAAGCTGGGCGAATGCCATTGGGATGCAGACTATTGCCGCAGCATTACTAGCACGGAGGAATTAATAATGCCTAATACTCGAATCCGCATCGATTCCGATATCGAAGCCTACATCAAATCGCAATCCAAGCGGGTTATGGATATTCCCGCAGACAAGCTCACAGCCGCCGATTTAACGACGCTAACCAATCGGCTTTTGTACGAACACAAGCTGACTTCATCGCTGATGAAACAGGAATTCATCCCCCGCTTGTTTGGCTGGCTCAAGGGCATTGTACCTGGATTAGGGGGCGGTAAGGTTGTGCAAATCGCACCACAACAAACCCAGCCAGAATTACCTAGTGATGACCTAGATTTTGCCGCTGATTTTGCATCCCAATTTGATGAGGATGTCGCGTAATTATTACAGCAAAAATTCACCGCAACGATGAAAATAAAAACGGCGCATTAGTTCAGTTTTTTGTCAGCCCACCTCAACCCTTATCTGACTGATGGAAGGAATCAAAATTGAATTATACCAAGACCAAAACAACTGGCTTTACAGGACCCTCGTTAGTCGGGATTTTTGAATCCACAAGCTCCCCGTTCACAAGCCTTCGAGCCGCTTTCAATTCAATGATTCAAGTAGTACTGGAGGACGTAAGCCAGCCTTTATGACCCGCCTAATACTTGAGCTAACCGCGATTTTTCGCTTCGTTTCAACTAATGGAGATTTTAAGCCATGGATGACCAATTTTTGAATGATATGAACGCGATCGCTAACCGCATTCAATCCCACGCCGACTCTCTTGATGGACAGCGCATTGCACAGATGGCACAGCACATCGTTAATCACGACTGGGACGCCGCTAACTCATTAATTACCGATTGGTCAGTGCAGGACGAACCCGATCCTGATGAATGGGGCGATGAGAATTGGGAGGTAGTGGAACCCGCTCTGATAGGAGGTTTGCGTTATGCCAACTGACCGATTAATCGATTTAATCAACGAGATGCCCAATGAGGATGCCCTCAAAGTTGAAGCGATTATCCCACACATTGCTGTTCACGACTGGGAGTCCGCGATCGCACTAATCAACCTTTGGTCATTGAGCGAACAGCCAGAGGAGTTAACCGAGGGAATCGATGGACGAGAATTACTCAATGCATTACGCGAAGCTTTCGAGTGATGAAACAGATAGAGGTTCAGGGAGACGCTCCGACCAAGAATTGTCTCCCCATTCCTAAAGCCAGTTACCAACAAGACTTAGGAGATATTCCCATCATGCCAGAAATCGATATTGAACTTACTCTTGCCTTCCAGCAAGCCCTATTAAACGCTGGAGTTCCCGTAACCCTTGCCCAGCAAGCGGCTGGAATCATGGCGAAAGATGACCCCCACGCTCCCCACTTGGGACGCTCCGATGAAGATATGCACATAGTCCGCAGCGCTCACACCTGGATGAGGGCTAAAGGATTCTTTAACCGCTAACATTCACGCCTAGGCGTGTTACGCCGGGGGCATCGCTTCACCACAGGAGGAATTATCATGGCTCGAAACTTCGGAAAAGCCAAACTAAATAACCACATCAGCCAAGCAGCGCCCGGAACTCTGGCAGCAATGCATAAGATGTTTGGCATCAGCCTAGATGACTTTATGAAGGCGGTCTACGGCGACCACCGCGCCATTCAGAAACTTTCAGACATGGGCAGACTTTCCATAGTCGCCAAAACCAACCTACAGCCAGCTTTAGACGCGGCGCGGGTCACAATCCAAACAACGGGGGATTTAAATAAGGCGATCGCAGACCTTACCAAACAAACCCAAAAGTCTGGCAAACAGGTAACATCAGCGATTTTAGACTCCCAGTTAGCTGAACGGCGATTCAATAACGAACTCACAGAAGCCAAGACCAAATACGGCTATGACGTGAGCGCTGAAACGACCCGACACTTACACCAAGGAAGCCTAATTCAAATCCGGGGTGCTGTAGCTGACCTCATGGCGGTTACAAAGTACCAAACCGACGTTACCAAGGAACAGAACAAAATTCCCCTGGCGCAGCAACAAGCCGACATCGAATATGACAAAGCCGTCTCTAATGCGCTGTGGGCTAAAGGGTCGGAAGCCGACATCAGCCGCATCCCTAAACCAAACTACAACAGCAATAAAGGCTTAGGCAAACTCTGGAAAGGATTCAGAGATACATTCCCCGCATTTCTCACACAAAGAGCGATCGCAAACTCTAAAAGCCTTGGTAGACAGCGATTTGACCTCAGTTAGCTCCT
>NZ_JBKHUP010000167.1:0-11838 GCF_046565525.1 Coleofasciculus sp.
GCTAGTTATTAACTGGGGGCGCAAACTGAAAAATAAGGGTAATGCTCTTATCACAGTTTAAATGCATGACAGCTTACCTTAATCAACAGATTGTAAGGGAGGTTCTTCTTCCTTAACTCTGCGGATGGGAAGATTGGCAATTAATGCTGTTGCCCGTTGGTTACTTTCTAGGGTAAACTCCAAACCCTCTTGATCAATCTCCACATAACGAGACACAACTTCTAAAATTTCCTGACGCATCGACTCAATCATCTGTGGACTGAGATCGGCGCGATCGTGGGCAATCACCAGTTGTAGGCGGCGTTTGACTTCCGCGCGACTGTTACTGGCACTTGTCCAGGGAAAAAGTCGTTCTAGAAGTTCGCTAATCATGGGGTTTTGCATCCGTGGTGAGTGAGGAGTGATGAGTGATGAGTTGGGTTAATTGATTATCAACACTCAAAATTTAACTAACTAATTTAACTGCGGAACAAGCGACGGATACGGTTAATCAGGGTGTCATGTTCCGCCATCAAATCAAGAAAGGGAACTTTGTCTCCTTCCAAACGCCGAGCGATATTGTGAATGGCGATACCGGGGAGCGTGAGGTTTTCTGCTAGGGCTAAGGGTTCGCCCCGATTACTGGAAACAATCACGCGCTCATCATCAGGAATGACGCCAATTAAAGGAATTGCCAGAAGCTCTTGGACATCTTGAACAGACATCATTTGATCCGCTTGCACCATGGCGGGTTTAAGACGGTTAACAATCAGGAAGATACGCTTAATCCCTTGAGCTTCTAGTAAACCCACAACGCGATCAGCATCTCGCACCGCCGCAATTTCTGGCGTTGTCACGATTAACGCCTCCGACGCCGCCACAATCGCGTTACGGAATCCCATTTCGATTCCGGCTGGAGAGTCCACTAAGATGTAGTCATACTTCTGGGATAACACAGCAATGAGTTTTTTCATTTGCTCGGGGCTAACCGCTTCCTTGTTCCGGCTTTGGGCAGCAGGAAGCAGAACCAATCCCTCTTGGCGCTTATCTTTTACCAATGCTTGCTCTAAGCGACATTGCCCTGCGAATACTTCAATGGCGGTATAAACCACCCGATTTTCTAGCCCTAGGAGCAAATCTAAGTTTCTTAGACCAAAATCGGCATCAATGAGTGCCACCTGACGACCTAATTTAGCGATCGCCACGCCTAAATTCGCCGTAACCGTTGTTTTACCCACCCCTCCTTTGCCAGAGGTGATCACTATAATACGACTCATGAATTTAACAATAACTGGGTCTTAGCAAAATCAGCAGCTCTAGCAATACGAATACCTTGGGGTGTGACATACGCCACCTCTGGATAAAACTCAATCGGTGGCGTCTCCGGTGCCCTAGCCACAGCATCCGCGATCCGGAGTTGGGTTGGTTCCATTTTCAGAGCCATAATCCGACAGGAGCGATTGCCATCAGCTCCCGCATGAGCTACCCCACGTAGACGTCCCCAGATGAAGATGTCTCCGGCTGCAATCACTGTACCACCCGGATTTAGGTCTCCCAGTATAACAATAGTACCAGGATGGCGAATTTCCACGCCCGATCGCACGGTCATTTGTAAGTATAGGGGTTCAGTTAACTCCTGAATGGGTTCAGGGGTTTGATGGAGAGAATAGTTAGCTGATTGTTGCTCAATACAATACCCGGCTGTCGCCGCAGCAACGGCTGTTTGTCGTCGGCTGGTGTGTACCCGCGAAATTCGTAGTCCCACGTCGTTCAATACATCCGCGATCGCTTGTAACTTCAGTCCATCCAATAGTTGGTCACCTGCCATCAGATGTACTGTAGCTGGCATTGACCAGAAGCGATCGCCTCCATGCCAGCGATGCTTAAACTGTTGCCACATATCAGACCAATTGGCATCGGACATATCTTCCACTGAGGGTAAGACAAGCTGTAGCCCTTCCTTGGTCTGTTTCAGGCGGACTTGAGATTGGCAATCCACTGCCATGTTGCTCTCGGCAACCGTTGACATAGATAATAGTTGGTCAGAATCTGAAGTCATGCAACTACAGGCTTTCTTTTGATGCAAACAATCTAAACTAAACGACATCGTACCTTAAGCGCAAGTCTCAGCCAAGCTTGTGACGCATCCTGGCTCTCGCATCAAAGATTATAGAGCGGGGCTTCTCGCCGAGCTAGCTAAAATCCAAAATCTAAACAGGGATACTCACATGCCATAATCTAATCAGAAATCAAAAATTTATGATTTAGCTTAATAAATAATAATAAGAATTATTTGAATGGGGGGTGAGAGAGACTTGGCTAAACATCAACCTGTCAGAGTCAAAGGTTTCCACCAATTCTCTCCGGATAAGAAAGCTCCCCCGCTGTTCGGGTCTGAACCCTGTATGAGTGGTATGAAAGGTCAACTTAGTGGTGGACTACTCACTTCTTGAACCGTTGAAGCTGGTGATTGTTCTTCATCCGTTGTAGATGTAGCATTTGATGCCAGACCCACTGAAGTAGCATAAACGTCACTAAAAGAGTTAGCTAGGTAGTGCGAACTCTTTTTTGTGCGTTGAGCTGCCATTAACAGCAAGTAAATCGCGACCAAATAAACAGTTGCCAGAACAGGAATAATCAAAGGCATATCAGTGTAAATCATAGTGTGGACGAACAGCAAAGTCATGTAAGATTCCATAGAAACTGATGCAACGGTACTAGCCCACCGGCAGTGGAATAAATCCTGCCACCAGGAACTCTGGGGAAAACTTCCCCAGCTTGTTCAGTTGCTTCACTATTACTGGCGGTGATATGTACAAGCCTTGATCCAACTCAGTTGGATGAAGCTCGACAGGTTTCCTAGCGGAAAGCTCCTGTTTATGTAAAATAGAGGACGACACTTAGTCAAAACACCAAGCCGTCATCCAAAACCTTGAGGCTATCTCTGCCTACCTAACGGCACCTTAACCTAAAGGTAAGGAAGCGAGTTGTCCCTACCACCTCGGAGTCAATCAGTCGATTAATCTTTTGAAACCCTTAATATTTAGCTTAACATAACAGTTCCAGGGAATTCCAGGAATTTTCTTATCAACTTAATAAGTCGATACAATTCCTGGAAGTCCCCCCAGACATGTTATTGGTCAAACAGATTTCCCTACTTGGGACGCTTCGCTTAAAATTAAGGAAAGAATATGTAAACTTTCGTAACCTAATTTCTGAGTCGCCCAATCCATGACCTCAGTGACTTCCCTTTTTGCCCCTGTTGAAGCAGACCTCCATCTGCTGACCGAGAACTTAAAGAACTTAGTGGGTGCCCGCCACCCTATCCTCTATGCCGCAGCAGAACACCTATTTGGGGCTGGGGGCAAGCGGGTAAGACCAGCCATTGTCCTATTGATTGCGCGAGCGACGGTGCTGGATTCCGACATTACCCCCCGTCATCGCCGTCTAGCGGAAATTACCGAAATGATTCATACCGCGTCTCTGGTTCATGATGATGTCGTGGATGAATCATCAGTCCGTCGTAATGTCCCCACGGTTAATAGTTTGTTCAATAACCGCATCGCGGTACTGGCGGGAGATTTTTTGTTTGGTCAATCCGCTTGGTATCTGGCTAATCTCAACAACTTAGAGGTAGTCAAGTTGCTCTCCGAAGTGATTAAGGATATGGCGGAGGGAGAAATTCAGCAGGGACTGACCCGATTTGAGGCGAGTACCACCATTGAAACCTATCTAGAAAAGACCTACAAGAAAACGGCATCCCTGATGGCCAACAGTTCCAAGTCAGCCGGACTCTTGAGTGGCGTCTCAGCTGAGTTTGCCGAAAATCTGTACCGCTATGGAAATCATCTAGGGTTAGCCTTTCAGATTGTTGATGATATCCTGGATTTCACCGCATCCACAGAAGTGTTGGGCAAGCCGGCGGGTTCTGATTTGAGCAGCGGGAATCTAACTGCTCCCGTCTTATACGCGATGGAAGAAAAACCCTACTTAGAGGTATTGATTGAGCGAGAGTTTGCTCAACCGGATGACATTAGCCAAGCCTTGGCATTAGTTATGGAGAGTCGGGGTATTGAGCGATCGCGTGAACTGGCGGCTTACCATGCTCGCCTCGCCTTAGAAAACCTAGCGCCACTAAAACCGTCGCCAGCTACGACAGCTTTAGTCGAGCTAACTGATTATGTACTGAGTCGAATGTACTAATCAAAGGGAACTCGTGAACTACCTACACCAAACTAACGCTATGGTGTAGGCTTCGCGTCTCATTCACCGAAGCCGCTATACCCGAAAGCATGTTGGTCTTACGAGCGCGTCTCTGGTTGGAATGCAACCTTTGTCTCCTCAATGGGAGAACCCGCGCAGCCGCCCTTCCAAGGCAGAATGAAAGTTTTTGCCGCTTGGTTTTCGCGGTTTGCGGCTAGAATTCTAGCCTATTCTGTTTACTATAACATATCCAAGTAATTGATAGTAAAGTCTCTTAAGCATAAGTTTATAAAAACAAGTTTTGTCACAAGGCGCGATTCATCTCGCCGCCAAATCGTAGATTATGGCGGGAGACTTCTGGCACAATCAAGTTCACGGGGAATAGGCAACAGGGACTATCCAATTCAAAGCCTATCAGATGAATTCTGGTATTTCCTTTAAATTCCAGCTCCATCCAAAAATTGCTGAATCGCTTTATCCCGAAGTTGGCAGCTACCCGCCGTAGTCACTGAAACCTGCTCAGCATCTAGATCGTGCCAATTCTGCATCGGTGTCGATGATTGCTTTTCGCTTAACTGTGCCAACTTTTGTTCCAGGGCTTCTATCCGATCTACTAATGATCGAATCACAGTGGCTTCGGAATCGGGCAAACTACCATGTTCTAGGGGATTAACTCGCACTCCAGAACGATAAACAATTCGACCTGGGATACCAACAACCGTACAATCAGACGGAACATCGCGCAAAACGACTGAACCTGCACCAATACGGACATTGTTGCCGATTTGAATGTTGCCGAGAACCTTAGCACCCGCACCAACAACTACATTTTCTCCTAAGGTGGGATGGCGTTTGCCACATTCTTTCCCCGTACCCCCTAGGGTGACGCCTTGATAAATAAGACAGTAATTACCAACAATTGCCGTCTCACCAATGACAACACCCATGCCATGATCAATGAAGACACCTTGACCAATTTGAGCGCCGGGATGGATCTCAATACCCGTCAAGCTGCGAGAAAACTGAGAAATAAAACGAGGGATGAACGGAATCCCCATAGTATGCAACCAATGGCAGAGGCGGTGAAACAGGAGTGCCTGTAGACCGGGGTAGCATAATAAAACCTCGAGCCAGTTGCGAGCAGCGGGGTCGCGATCAAAGATGATGCGGAAGTCAGCTAAAAACGTGGATAGCACAAGCGAGTTAAGACAAACAAACGTAAACAACTCATTGACTATCTTATCGTTCTTGGCTACTCTCGCACAGTCAGGGTATAGTTCCAGGCTTGATTGGGATTGATGGTTCCCACCCAAACTTTATACTCTCCTGCCTCAAAGTTTGAGCTGGTTACGCTAGCATCTTTACTTGTGCCTGTATCATCACCGCACAACTTAAAGCCCTTGGGTCCAGTAATCAAGAGGGTTGTGTCTTGACCGCCACTATCAACAGCGATCTGGAGCTGATTAAAATTTGCTTGTAAGTTTATGATGTGATCGGGAGTTTCTTCGGCGTAACCTAAACATGGATTATTTTCGCGATCGCGGTTCACTAGCGACGGCAATGAAAATGAACCCCCTGTCGTACCTATCGCCGCTCCTGACGCTGAGGAAAATCCGGGTGATAAGGTTAACCTGCCAAAATTGGCTGACTGGGATAAAACGGGTGTAGCCGTTAGGGCTATCACCATGGCTATTAATGCTTGAGAACCCTTGCGCCGTAACATACCTTCACTCTCCTGGAAACACTGTTAACGTCTTTCCCTATCCCCCTTGAGTACCAGTTGATGAGACTGTCTACTCTTGTTCTATCTGATTTCCCGCTTCTATATAGTTTAAGAGGTGACACCTTGGCATCTGCCACACTCGTTTGACTCTGGAGGTACTGTGCCTTTAATTATCTTGATTTCGCTGCTGCTGATTATGAGTTGGCTATTTTCAGAGGTTCTCATCTTGTTTCCGGTGGATATCTTAAATTCATTGAAACCGTTCACCTCATTAACCCTGATTGTTGCCTTACTCGTTTTTTTGTGGTGCTTTGGCGAGTGAAATGTAAGATAATGGTAATGCCACTTTGCCTAAAGCTTGGGTGTGTAAGTCTTGGCAGATAGAGCGTTGGCTTTTGTCCATGCCATCCCCAAACAAACTTATCGTTGACCAGAGGAGAATTTCACAGATGTTTCTTGATGAACTCACCCCTATCGTTAAAGAATTGTTCCAACAGCCTGTAGCCTTCTTAGGCGGATTTTGTTCGGGAGTGTTTCGACTCAATCTTTCAGATGACCCCGTTAAAAGTTGGCTTAATCAGCAAACTGGCTCAACCAGCTATACAACCACTCCTACAGGAAGTGACAATGGCAGGACGAGCGGACCTCAATCTATCTCGATTGAATAGAACTTCGATGGCTTGAGACTCTTACCCCGCTCAAATGCTTTCATCTGTAGGGTCGCTATAGCGGTTGACCCGCGATCGCACAGATCTTTATGTAAGCTAGATAACCGACCAGAAACCCATTTCTGGGTTATCATTAACGATATCTATAAGTTCAGTTCTACCTTTGGTGAGATTTTTGTTGGGCAGCTACATTCATAGTTGATTACCCTGGAAATTAACCACGGATTATCAGACAAGACTTTAAGCAGCCTGCATTTTCGAGTTTTCGTCTGTGGCTCTGAACTTTTGTATTTCGTTCAGCCTTATCGATTCAAATGACCATTTACATAGGAAACCTGTCTTACCAAGCAACCGTTGACGACTTAAAAACAGTATTTGCTGATTACGGCACTGTCAAACGAGTCGTATTACCCACAGATCGGGAAACAGGTCGATTTCGAGGCTTTGCGTTTGTCGAGATGACAGACGAAGCTCAGGAATACTCTGCTATTTCCCAACTCGACGGTGCAGAGTGGATGGGACGCCAGCTCAGAGTTAATAAAGCCAGACCCCGTGATAATAGTCGTGGTGGAGCGCGTCGCCATACTGCAAGTAATGCGTGGTAGAGCGAAAGCGAAACCTATTTAACGTTCTTTGAATGTACACTTTAAGGGACATCAAGCCTGATTTAGTCTTGTGTCCCTTTTCTTATCTTGCCGCTACAACCTCAGAACTTCAAGGGTGATTAATCTCCTAGACAAATTCCCAAACCTCTGGCGGTTTTCACCAGAGTTCCCTGGGCATCCACGGCTTGGTATTGACTGATCGCGTCTACAATCGGTACGCTGACAACCTGTCGATTCTGCCAGGTGACCATCTTATCGTAGTCATGCTCAGCAATTAAATCTACCGCTGCTACACCGAAAGCCGAGGCGGTGAGGCGATCTAAGGGTGAGGGAGTCCCACCTCGCTGGGTATGTCCCAACACCGTTACTCGTGTTTCTGCACCACTTAAGGCGCTAATTCGCTCCGCTAAATAATGACCCACCCCGCCATAGCGACATTCGCCAAAACTAAGGGTATTCTGCACCACTTCCCCGGATTCCGTGGGAACGGCTTCGGAAACTATGGCTACACTATAGTTTTTTCCCTGTTGTTTGCGCTGTTGGATTTGCTGGCAGATTCGTTCTAGAGTATAGGGGATTTCCGGAATTAGAATAATATCAGCACCCCCCGCAATTCCGGCACTAATCGCAATATGACCCGCATCGCGTCCCATAACTTCAAGAATCATCACCCGATCATGGCTGGCGGCGGTAAACTGTAAGCGGTCTAGGGCTTCGGTGGCAATATTTACCGCTGTATCAAATCCGATGGAGCGCTCGGTAATCCCTACATCATTATCAATGGTTTTGGGAATCCCCACCAAATTTATCCCCCCAACTTCAGCTAGTTTCCGCAAAATCGCCAAACTGCCATCACCGCCAATGCCAATCAGGGCATCGAGTCCTAACTCATGATACCCTTCAATAATTTCCGAGGAGCGATCGCGCACGGTACCATCGGACATGGGAAATGCAAAGGGGTTTCCTTTATTCGTCGTTCCCAAAATCGTTCCGGCGAGGGTTAGCGCCGTATCCACTTGCTGAGGTTCAAGGCGAGCTGCTTGGGGAGGACGTTGCATCAACCCTTGGGTAGCGCGATAAATGCCCCAAACCTCCCAATTATACGTTCCCACCGCTCGGTGAACCACCGCTCGAATCGCCGCATTTAACCCTGCACAATCCCCACCACTGGTGAGAATACCAATCCGTTTGTGTTCTGCCATACTACTATCGTTCGGTTCGTTGAATCGGTTTATCCTGATTGTAGAGACGTAGCAGGCTACGTCTCTACAACAGACATGGCACGTTTATCATAATGTAGGGGCGCACCGACGTGCACCCATAGCGATCGCGCCGGATGTTCGTAGTAAGGGCTAAAGCCCTTTCCCCCATCAGCTTAACTACGCCTAATTCATCGCCCAAACTAGCTTAACAGGGCACGGCACTGCCGTGCCCCTACAATTAATTCGTAAATTCTATGATTTCTTTGGTGCAGGTTGGCAAATGTCCTAATCGATGTGTCTACTGCTATACACAACTTCAACTCACTGCCAAACCCACCCGTTCTCCAATCAGTCTGACAAATGCTGAGCCAAAGTGCTGAATCTCCAAAAAATTTGCCTGGTTGGGTGACGGTTTGTAAATCCGAAATGTTTTCATAATTCCCAACGTTGCTGCACTTTCCAGGGGACTAATGAAGCGGGTGTCGCGATCTAAGAAATGGGGCTGGCTCACCCAAGAGTCCATCTGATTTGCATTTAAAAAGTAGCAGCCAGAATGAGGATTCAGGGCGCGATGAAAGGTGATCGGCATTCCCATAATTTTCCCGTTAATTTTGGGTTTTTCCTGTACAGTCTGAAAGGGTGCGGTTACCTTTGGCGCTAAATCCCCATCAATGTAAGCTTTGGTGGTTAATGTGTGAGTGGAGACTTCATAACGATTCGGTTGCAGCACGCTTAAGTCTCCCGCTTGTTGAGTAAACCAGTTTAATTTGACAAAAAACCAGGGGTCGTGGAGGATCAGATCATCTTCCAGATAACAGTAATAATCATAGTCACCCAGACAATCCCGTAAGACGGCTTGGCACTCAAAGCCTAGCAGCATGGGTTCGGCTTGAGTGGGGTGGTGCTTGTAGAAATGTTCGGGTAGGGGGAGGCGATTTAAAAGATGCTTCGTTTGAGTCGTACAAATAATTATATCGAGTTCGTAAGCGTGAGGCTGGTTCGCTGGGATGGCTTTTCGTTGAGCGATGTTGATAATATCTTGAGATTTACTAAATAGCTGATGTAAGGAGGCAATGCTTTGATTTAAGGCTTGGATACGGGGTTGGGCATCTTGTCCTTGGGAAGCGTGCCGACTCTTGCTGTCTGGATTAAAAAAGTGGGCAATGGTAACTAGAATTCGCATAAGTTATTGTCAGTTGTCCTTTGTCGAATGAATCATGGTACGGCATTAAGGGGGGGCGGTGTCTACTCTTTTTTTAGGCTCCTTTTTTGAGATAGGAGGTATGTTCAGTGTCTAAACTCGGTGATGAATTAATTAGGTTTAAACGCACAGAAGATTCTGGATTTGAGGGTTGAAGTTGTTCGTTTAACCAGGCGGTGAACTTTTCATCGAGTAATTTTTGGCGCATGGGTTGATCCAGTTGAGCCGGTAGAAATTTTTCGACTCGCACAATCAGCCACCACTCTCCTAGGCGAGTTGGAGGTAATAGCTGCCCCGGTTGGCTGATGCTGAGGAGTTTGGCGAGTTGGGGATGGGGTACATTGAGAGTAACTGGACCGATTAAGCCACCGGTTTTCGCCTCTGCACCTTGGGAATAGTGGCGAGCAAGTTCAGCAAAGGATTGTTCACTTTCTTGCAGGCGGAAATAAAGTTCCTGTGCTACTGCCTTGTCTCGATAGCGAATCAGGGAATAAATTACTCGATCCAATTGCTGTTTTTGTTTCAGAAAGTAGGATTCTAATTTGTTGCCCCAAGTGGCTTGTTTGAATTTATCGATTCTTAATTTCCGGGTTGCTAACTCTATAAGTTGCTGTTCGGTTATGCCTTGCTGCTGCAACCAAGCTTGATATTCTGATTCTGATAGTAACTGATGCTGTTTGTAGAAGTCTTGGCAGCACTGGGTTGCTTCGGCTTCCGTACAGCGAAAGGGCGCGATCGCATCGTCGATGATCAGTTCTTGTTCGAGCTTGGGTAGGAGTTGGTATTGATTCAGTCGGCAAATCAAGTCCTGATGAGTTAGGGTGCGGTTGCCAATTTGCACCGTCTCTGTTACTGTGATTTTACTCGTTGACTCGTTTTCGGGTTGGGTTAATCGTGGCTCTAATTTGATTCCTTCCCGGAAATAAACCAGGTTAGTTTTATCCCCTTGTTGCTGTATCCATTGCAGGTGCTGGGGAAGTAACTGGGATAAGTTGTAGTGCTGTTGAATGGTTTCCCTGGCTTTTGCTCGGATTGCCGACATCTGCTCAGGATGGTTCAAGGCTTCCTCTAGGCGATCGCAAATTTCCTGGGGTGAAAAAAAGTCGGCTAATAACCCGTTGACTCCCTCTTGGATTACTTCCGTTACTGGCGCGGTTCTCGAACCCACGAGTAAGCACCCTGCTGATAGTGCCTCCAGCATAGACCAGGATAACACAAAGGGACGGGTGAGATAGACATGGGCGGAGGAAGCTTGCAGAACTTGTCGGTATTCAGGGTAAGGTAGCCAGCCGGTAAAATGGATTCTATCCTGATCTAGGGCAAATTTCTCCAACATTAACTCTTTATAGGTTTGACCATCCGGCAGCGTTTTGCCATAAGCCACCCGATTTTCCCCAACAATCACCAGATGACAGTCTCTTCGACGCTCTTGGAGTAAGGCAACGGCTTCCATAAACTGGGGAAACCCTCGGTAAGGTTCCATCCCCCTTGCCACATAGGTGACCAGTTCGTTAACCTGAGATAAATCTAGATTAATCCGAGGTAGCACCAGTTTGGCGCCCGGTTTAGGGCAGAAGAATTCCGTGTCAATGCCATCATGGAGTACCGTCAGCTTCGAGCGATACTCCGGTGGAAACTGCTGATGTTGCCAATAGGTCGGACAAAGCCCGCGATCGCAACTATATAAATCTATCAAAATCGGCGCATTCTTCAACCGAATCCGGGCTTCATCGTCAGCCGTCAGGGGTTCCCTCGGATCAAAGTCAGCATCAGAACCATGGGCGTGGTAAAACCACTCAAAATAGCCGAGTAATTGAGCCGTTGGGAAACTATCCTTAATAAATAGGGTTGGACCCCAACCTGAATGACCATACACAACATCTGGCACAAACCCCCGACGCTTCAGTTGCTCTGCCAACCGATAAACCGCCTGCCCTTGCAGCGCTGCACTTTCCAAGGGGCGGACATAATGATGGGTTTCCTGTCGAGCCTCACGGGATGGGCGATAGACTGCCTTCTGGACACCCGGTAAGCCCCCTTGAGGACGAGTTGTGCCAAACACCACTTGATGACGGCTATCTTTAGCCAAAGCCGCCGCTACATGACGAAACTGGGATTGGTATTCAGTACCGTGGCGATGAGTTCGCCGGTTTCCGCTACTTTAATTAAGGTATGACTACCTGGACTTTAGACTACGAGGAATTAACTCAGCTATAAACCCAAGCTGAAACAGAAGAAAAATTAGTGGATAAAAGAG
>NZ_JBKHUP010000168.1:0-11650 GCF_046565525.1 Coleofasciculus sp.
CCCACCGACCTATTTAGAAAATGTCTGAAACCCAAACAATTGTGATCAATACCGTCCCCTTAATCGGCTTAAAATAGGGTCAACACACCTACGTTTAGATCATTGCTAAAGGCGTTGATGTCGCTGTAATTATCTCTTAGTAGTTTTTCCATATCGTTGGTGGAACAATTGCCCCGACGAATCCAAATGACTTTAGGCGGAGTTCCCAAGAGAATGCTCAACTCACTAAAGTCGGCATCTTTAGTAACAATCATGAATTGTTGAGTCTAGCATATTCCCAAACATCTCGGTCTGAAGATGTTCCTAAGCCTAATGTATCGACGTGGGCAGAATTTGGATACAAATCAGTCAGTTTTGTTACCAAACGAGGAGAAAGGTTTTGATCAAACAGGAGAAGTTTCACGGTTGAACGGTAACAGTAAGGCGTTCGCGTTGAGCAGCAAACCAAAGACAAGCAAGGATATCTGTTTTAGTCAGATAGGGAAAGTCTTCTAGAATTTCCTCTTGGCTCATGTCGGAAGCGAGGTATTCCAAAACATCATAGACAGTGATTCGCATTCCTCGAATGCAGGGTTTACCGCCACGTTTCCCCGGTTCTAAGGTGATGATGTCTTTGTAATTCATTTTCTGATTCATCGATAGAACAATCTATGTGCCAAGATACCAGACTGGAGAAAACTGGGGGGAGGCTCCATGGTTTCCATCCCCTTGCGGGGAAGTGTGTTTGTCAAACCCTCCTACTGCTCACAACTAAAAGGGTAGATACTCAACAACATTAAGCCATTCCCCAGAGTCTGACGCCAAAGCAATCAGTTCTAAATCTTTCACAAACTGCCCAATCGTACCTCCTAACTGATGTCCAAATATCAACCCAGCAAAACGTCGTTCTTGACGTTGCCAATCCTCAGCCAATGCTTTAAAGCGAATATCTTGAGTAAACAAAACTCGACCCAGCGAACCAGCACGTTCTAGAAGTGCATCATCAGCTAACTCGGCTGAATTGTCTTCAATTGCGGTAAGAACATCTACACCCCGACGGCGCAATTGATCTGTAATGGCTTGAGGAACATGAACATCCATGTATAGTGCGACACTCACTTACAAAATCCCTCTTGCCTTCATCCGCACAAAGAATGGAGAAGGGGAGGCTTGAGTTTTTGCCTGTTGTGCTTGCTCCCATTCCTGGCGAATCTCACCCTCAATTTCATCTTGGCGATCGAAATAATACACCATTGCTGCATGAGCTTCTGAGCGTTTCAGATAAGGATGTTGACGACACATTTCCTCAACTGACCAACCATAAGCTAGGTAGTCCATGACAATCTGGGCGACGCGCACACGGGGTATCCGTTGCAACCGCGCTGATTCACCCTCTGCTTTCTCGATATGCGGATAAATTATTCCTGATTTCATCGCCTTGGTTCACTCAAGATTAAGGGTCAGAATAACTATGATAGACGAACTCGCCCCACCCTTAAAATGCAGGGTTTACCGCCACGTTTTCCCGGTTCTAAGGTGATGATGTTTTGTAATTCATTTTCTGAGTCATCGATAGAACAATCTATGTGCCAAGATACCAGACTGGAGAAAACCGCGATCTCGCATCTGGGTAATTTCCCGTATCTAATATCCCCAATCAACGCGGACAACGTAAATCCAGAGTTTTGCGGATAGCATTCTTATTATCAGGTTGAGTGGATGCGATTCGTTTCGGTTTCCTTTTGTTTCCATCCCCTTGCGGGGAAGTGTGTTTGTCAAGTAGCTGAGATCAACAACTTTCTCAGCTCGACCAAAGGTTTCCATCCCCTTGCGGGGAAGTGTGTTTGTCAAGCAGAATCCGGAATTACCGGGTCTGACCCCACAATGATGTTTCCATCCCCTTGCGGGGAAGTGTGTTTGTCAAGCTGGGTCTTTCGCTGCCCAGCAGCGAGTTCGTAAGAAGTTTCCATCCCCTTGCGGGGAAGTGTGTTTGTCAAGCTCTCATGCGAGAAGTACAGAATTAAGTTTTAGCGTTTCCATCCCCTTGCGGGGAAGTGTGTTTGTCAAGAGTTCGCTCAGGAAGCCTTACAGGGACTGGGTTTCAGCCGCCAAATCTACACACCTTTTTTTGTTGTCAATTAACCAGCGCTTATTGACAAAAATCTCAGGATTTCATCGCCCATAATCCTTACCTGGACGGCTATCGACACACCTCAACGGAAAAATGAGGGTTTCAGCCATTGGACGAGGTGTGTAGATTTGGGAATTTACGCGATTGTGCTATGCAGTTGTCGAGGTTCTGCTATTGATAATCATACACAAAACTTGCCCTGAAGCCAAGACTTATCCTGAATCTCTAGGTAGGATTTGCTGCACCAACCGGAAACCGAGCTAAATAGGGGTTGCTGAATAAGTCTGATGGTGGGGGTAGGAAGCCGGGGAAGCCGGGGGAGCTGGGGAAGCTGGGGGATAAAAGGGTTTAACCCTTTTTCCTTGAACAGGAGCAAATATCAATACTACTCAAAGCATTGATAGCTAAGGGTTTGGGAGTTGTGCAGCAAGCCCTCAATAAAGGCTGGTGGGCATTGCCCACCCTACGGTATAGCAGTTATAGACAAACGAACTGTTCCCCGTTCGCCGTTCCCTATTCCCCAACATAACGAATAAAACTCATCTATCCATCAGGAAAAAATCATCTTTATTTAATGATCATCGGATTAAGTGAAAGTAAGTCCAGTTTCCCCGATGCATCCCTTTTGAATAGAAATAGCCAAACCTCAACTCTAAAATGGGATGTATTTAACGCTGATAGATCGATCAAAACTCCGATGAAATTCCCCAGCCGTCTGCTCAAATTCTTATGTAAAGCGTTACCCAGATTTGACCCTTTTTCACTCCAGGTGCGATTAACTGTAGGCATTGCAGCCGTATCGATTACAGGATTAAGTGGTGTTGCTATCTGGACGAGTTGGTCGATGCAGCAAATCCTGATTAAAGCTCAAAAATATAATATTCAATATCTTAGCGATCGCTTCCCCCATGATGTAAAACTTTACAGTGAGATGATGCCCCTAGAAACAGGGATGCAAAAGGCGATTGAGAACCTGACTACGGGGGATACGCTGTTATGGGTGCGTCGTTCTGATGGATCAATTCCGGCTCAATCGTCAGCGTTGCAGCTTAATCCAACTAATCGTTTGTTGTCCTCACAGATACCACTAATACCTAAACTATATCGGGTGAACGGACGGTATTGGATAGCTTGTGGGACTCCCTTGCAAGTGCAGGGTGAAATGCTGGGTAAGGTTTATGTGGCAAAAGATATTACCAGCGAACAAAAAATGTTTTTGAGTTTGATTCGCACCTTGGGTATTGCCAGCCTGCTATCAATTACCGCCATGATTGTGGCAATTTCATTTTATATTAAGCGATCGCTGCAACCTTTATGTCAAATGAGTCAACTCACCCAAACCATTTCGGCTAAAGATTTAGGACAAGCGCGGCTTCATCTGGATAAAGCGCCGAGTGAGGTGAGAAAATTAGCGCAAACCTTTGATAATATGTTAAGTCGCTTGTTTGAGGCGTGGGAACAACAGCGGCAATTTGTGAGTAATGTTTCTCATGAATTGCGGACTCCATTAACGATTGTTTCGGGATATCTGCAAAGTATATTACGGCGCGGAAAAAACTTAACGCCTCCTCAGCAAGAAGCCTTGGAAATTGCCGCCTCAGAAGCGGATCGGACGGTTCAACTATTACAAGATTTATTGGACTTAGCACGAGTTGATCATGGCAGAATGCATTTTTATTTAGAACCCTTTGTGCTTAATGATTTGGTCGCCGAAGTCGTAGAGATGGCAGTACAATATAGTCATCGAGTAATTGATAGTGATACCAGGAGTGGAGTTATTGAAGTTTTAGCCGATCGCGATCGCCTCAAGCAAGTGTTGCTGAATTTAATTGACAATGCGGTGAAATATTCAGACCCAAACCAACCTGTAAGGGTAAAATTAGACCAACCGGGGGAACAGGTAAGGATTCAGGTGTGCGATCGCGGACAAGGTATCCCCTTAGCGCAGCAATCCCGCATCTTTGAGAGATTCTATCGCGGGGACGAGAATCGCGCTCGTTCCCCAGGAGGGACAGGTTTAGGCTTATCGATAGTGAAAACCCTGGTAGAAGGAATGGGGGGTCAAGTTACTGTGCGATCGCAACTTAATCAAGGGAGTGTGTTTACTGTACTATTACCCGCACCAGATTAGGAATTGGACATTGCTCAAATCATAATACACTTGTAGCTTTGATTCAACTGAGTTGATGGCGAAATTGGTTAATGCTGACTGATAATAACACAGTCGCAAATACTAGCAGTGCGATCGCGTGGGGAAACAGCACCTCCATACCTACGCCTTTGAGTAATATCCCCCGTACAATCGCGACATAGTGACGCAGGGGGTTCAACAGAGACAGGTATTGGAATACAGTAGGCATACTCTCAATCGGTGCGATCGCGCCAGATAGCTGAATCAAGGGTAAGTTAATAAAGAATGAGGTTAGCACCACCTGTTGCTGGGTTGCACACAGCGTCGCCAACATAATCCCAATCCCAATCCCCACCAAGACGTAAATCGCTGATAACCCCAAAAATAGCAACAAATTCCCCCGAAAGGGGACATCAAAAATCACCCGTGCTAGTATTAATGCCAACAACACATCACCCATGATTAGCACAAACAGGGGGACAATTTTCGCCAGCAAAATTTCCCAGGCTTGTGCTGGTGTCATCAGCAATTGTTCCAGAGTTCCTGTATCCTTTTCTCGAACCACCGTTACCGAAGAAACCAAGGAACTAATTAACGTGATCACAACCCCCATAACTCCAGGGACAAAAAACCAACTACTTTTTAACCCTGGATTATACAAAAAACGAGTTTCTGTGCTAATTAAGGGAGGCGCTGGATTCATGACAAATCGCTGACTATATTGGCGAATAATCTGATTAATATAACCCCGCGCAATCCCCGCCGTATTCGCATCCACCCCATCAATGATTATTTGCACATTTGCCGTTTTATTTTGGGCTAAATTCCGATTAAAATCCGGTGGAATAATTAATCCAGCCGTCAATTCCCCTTGCCGTACTTGTTCGGCTAACTCTTGCTCAGTAGCAGGATAGGCTTGAGCCTCAAATATCCGATTTTCCGTTAAAGCTGATACCAGTTCTCGACTCTCATAGCTATTGGCATAATCGACAATTCCCAACTTGAGATATTGCACATCAGGATTTAGGGCAAACCCATAGATGAGCAGTTGAATTGTGGGTGGAATGGTTAAAAGAACTACTAATTCTTTGTTCCTCAAGATTTGGTTAATCTCTTTCAAGATTAAAGACCAAAAGCAACTATTAAAGAATTGGCGAATAATTTTCATAGGTGATTGATGATTTTTGAAATTATCCCTTGTTTCCCCTAATATTAATCGGATAACTGCATACGCTTTAAGCCTATCCTTGCCGCATTAAACAGCAATAGCCCTAAAACGATCAGGATCAGTACCCATAACCAGACACCCGACCAACCTGTCCCTCGAACGTAAGCATCGCGGGTAACTTCGATATAATAACGCGCTGGGACAATATTAGAAACCAATGACAAGGGAAAGGGAATATTACTCAGAGGATAGATAAATCCCGATAGCAGTAATGCCGTTAAAAAGCCAATTAACGCCACAGCTTGAACGGCGGCATTTTGACTCGCTGCCCGCACGCCGACCAAAAGCCCAAAGCTGACACTATCGGCTAAAAAGATCAGCGTACTCACTAATAAGGGTGTGGGATCGCCAGCAAACCCTAAGCCCCAAATTAATGAGCCTAACCCCATAATAAAGAATGCTTCGCTAATGCCAATTATGAGATAGGCTAAGCCTTTGCCTAAGAGTAATTCTAAAGCGGTGAGACTAGACGCATAAACTTGTAATATTGTTCCCTTTTCTTTTTCCCTTACCATGGCAACTGCCACCAGCAAAGAGGGATAAATCCATAAAATCAAGGCATAAAGACCGGGTACAATATAAAGCGATTCTTGCCGTCCCGGATTGAACCAGATCCGCACCCTAGCGTTGATTTTTTCGGTTAGAGGTTGTAAGCCAGAATCCTGTAAAAAGAATTTAGTCGTTGCCTGAATACTATTTTTAATCACACGGGCATTATTGGTATCTGTGCCATCGACGAGAACTTGTACATTTGTACGTTTATTTGCTTTAATCTGGCGGGTAAAATCAGGGGGAATTACTACCGCAACTTTGGCAATTCCTTGGTCAATTACGGATTGAGGGTCAATCCTTTGCGGATTGGTGTTTTCTGGAAATGCTGGCTTAAATTGATTCGTGGCAAACAACCGTTCGACATAGGAACGGCTCAGGGGAGTTAAATCAAAATCTTGCACAAATAGAGGAATATCTTTGGCTTCTAGACGAATGGCAAAGCCGAAAATAAGTAACGTCATTAGGGGCAGAATAAATGCCAGCGCCAAGGTCAGGCGATCGCGTTGAAATTGGGCGAGTTCTTTGATACATTGAGATAAGATGCGTTTCATGTTATTGATTGAACGTTCCGGAACTTAAAGCTAACATAAGCTAACTGTACTCGGTTGGGTTGACGCGCCAAAACCCAACCTACTCACCGAACCTCACTACACTTCTTATCCACAGGTAAGCTCTTATACTCTACACCCCACAACCTACACTTTGGGTGGATAGGTAACAAATATAGCTTGACCTATCCAATAGCCTTTCATCTGGTCAAAGGTCAGGATTTGACGCCCATAAAGTGGGTTACCAATGGTTACAGTTCGCGCTTTGCCATCAATTGATAATAGGGCGACAGCATGGTTAAATATCACTCCATCGACAGGTTCTTTGACAGTTAGTACCGCTGGTTTACCCGTGGCAATTAAATCATCAATAGTGAGACCCCATTGATAGCTTGGCGCTAAACCGAGCTGCTCCATTGCCTGAATTGTACCTAATGAGTGAGTCCCTTTTTGCGTTGTATGGGTGAGTTTAACTACATCCCGTTCCGATAAATTGGGGTCTAATCCTACAAATCGGGCTAGTGTGGCGATACTGGCTGGAACGCAGGTATGAGATGTTGTTTGCAGAACTACTCCTTCAAGAACTAAGGGTTCACTGGCGATTCCAGTCATGGGGAAGGTGTAATATAGAATTATCCCCAACGGGATCATCATTCCCAGGACTATTCCTACTAACAGATGTAACTGTTGGCGAGAACGTTTTCCGGACAACTCAATTGATAGGACTAACCCCAAAGTTAAGCATCCCAACGCCAAGATGATGGGCTGATGATAAGCACCTAGATATAAGCGAACAATTAAGGGGAAAAGGCGATAAATATTAAATTGTCCGAATAGAAGAATGAACGCCGCCATTGTCGCGATCGCGAGAAACATCCGATTAATCTGGCGGCGGCAATTTTTAGGGTTATGGGATGCGGCTAACCGATTTCCCACAATCGCACCACTACTTAGAGGAATCAGGCAAAACAGAGTAAGAAATAGAATAGGATAGTGCGATCGCATTGCCCAAAGGGTTAGGCACATTCCTACCCCATAAGCAGCGAGGAGGAGTTGAGATAAGGTAATACGCGGTTTAAGTTGAAGTTTAAGTAGATTGTTCATTGTTGTTTCGACAACAGCAGCTTGTCTTAAGCCCAATTTCACTCACCAAAGAAAGCTGCTGTATGGGTAGTAAATCCGTGGCGAGTGGAGTCTACTACCTTATATTTCTAACTGGGTTAGGCTTATGCAAGGCTGATGACTAGGAAACAGGGAACAGGGAAAAGTGACAAAGGACAAATGATAAATGACAAGTGACCAAACTGCGGTAGGCTAGAGTAGGTGACTCTTTATACTTGTTTGACGCGATCGCTCTATGTCCTCCACTGTTACCAGTCCTGCTCGCACGATTCGGATCGGTTCCCGCAAAAGCCAATTGGCTCTGGTGCAAACCTATTGGGTACAGGAACAACTACAAAAACACTACCCGGATCGGCACTTTGAAGTCCAGACCATGAGTACCCACGGGGATAAAATCTTGGATGTGGCACTATCCAAGATTGGCGATAAGGGACTCTTTACCAAAGAATTAGAAGTAGGGATGCTGAATCAGGAGATTGATTTAGCCGTGCATTCCCTCAAGGATTTGCCCACCACGTTACCAGAAGGATTAGTCTTGGGGTGTGTGACACAACGAGAAAACCCAGCCGACGCCCTGGTGGTTCACGCCAAACACCAAGACAAGCAACTGGATACCCTTCCCGAAGGTGCGGTGATTGGCACATCATCCCTGCGGCGTTTGGCACAATTGCGCCACCATTTCCCCCATTTCGCGTTTAAAGATATTCGCGGAAATCTCAACACCCGACTCGCCAAACTCGATGCTGGGGAGTTTGACGCTTTGATTTTAGCCGCCGCCGGGTTAAAACGATTGGATATGAGCGATCGCATCCACCAAGTTATACCCTCCGATATTTCTCTACATGCCGTTGGACAAGGAGCGTTGGGCATAGAATGTCGAGGGGAGGATCAAGAAATCTTGAATTTACTCAAAGTCATTGAACATTCCCCAACCACGCAACGCTGTTATGCAGAACGGGCATTTTTACGGGAACTCGAAGGCGGTTGTCAAGCACCCATTGGCGTAGATACAGAGATCACGGGGAATACCCTCATCCTCACAGGTATGGTTGCCAGTTTAGATGGGAAAACCCTGATCAAAGATACCATGACCGGCGATGGGACTCAGGCGGAAGCATTAGGGATTAAACTGGCTCAACATTTACGTCAGCAAGGGGCGCAAGAGATATTAGACGAAATCTTCGCTCAAACGCGGTAGGGTAGTACGCCTCGTGCGCCCTCCCCCTCGTTCCCAGGCTTTGCCTGGGAATGCCCTTTTAGGCTCTGTTCCCCGTCTGTAAATCCTACCCACTCCGGCATTCTAGAATCCTTTTACTGTTACTTCTCTAAGTGATTAACGGTTCATTCAACTAACAGAATAAAATTAAAATCTTGGCAATATGATTAAGCAAACCTGGAGATAGATGCCTTTCAAGTTATCCCTGGCTTATACTAGGGTGTTATCCCGACAAAAACCCGGTCAGAGCCATGTTTAAAAAATTTCTATCCAGAGTAGGAATTGGCGCCGCCACCGTTGATACTCGCCTATCGACAGAATCCTTGATTCCAGGCGAAATGCTCAATGGAGATGTTCATATTACCGGTGGAGATAGCTCCCAAGACATTGATGATATTTACCTCTACGTCGAGACTGAATACAAACGGGAATATGAAGAGACGACAGCGACAGAAACCTGTAAATTGGTAAAGTATCACCTGAGTGAACGCTTCAAGTTGCAACCCAAAGAAACCAAAGTTATCCCCTTTTCCTTCCCACTTCCTTATGAAACGCCACTGACGCTGGGACATCAACCCGTTTATGTCCGGACTGGGTTGGATATTTCCCTGGCAATTGATCCGAAAGACACCGATTATATCGAGGTGCGTCCCCATCCCTTAATGGAATTGGTGCTAGAAGCCAGCAAAAATATGGGGTTTCAACTTCATAAAGTAGATTGTGAATATAATCCTTACTTAGGCGGCAATGTTCCCTTTGTCCAAGAATTTGAATTTCGACCGATGGGTCGATATCAGGGATATTTAGATGAACTGGAGATTGTGTTTTCCCTGCAATCAGACACATTATTAAATGTTTTCCTAGAAATCGACAAACGGGCGCGGGGTTTTGGTGGTTTTCTGCAAGAAGCCTTTGATATGGATGAACGCTATGCCCAGGTTCAGATTTCATCAGATTATCTGACAAGTCCGGTGACGGATGTTGAGGCTATTTTAGAGGGTACAATTCAAAGTTACTTAAGTTAAGATTAATTTTTTATGCCAACCGCAAAAACCGGGTTTGCTGAGGTTGCAGGTAACGTTTCTACGGTAAGATAAAGAATTACCGATCGCACAAAGACCTCTCGATTTATGACCTACTACATCGCGCCCAGCTTCCGGGATAAACTGGCGGTTCACATCACCAAAAACTATCTAGATTTAGAGGGTGTAAGAGTTCCTCTAATTCTGGGGATTCACGGACGCAAGGGAGAAGGCAAATCCTTCCAATGCGAGTTAGTGTTTGAAAAAATGGGGATTGGTGTCATCCATATCTCTGGCGGTGAACTGGAAAGTCCGGATGCAGGTGATCCGGCGCGTCTGATTCGCCTGCGTTATCGAGAAGCCGCCGAAATGATCAAGGTGCAGGGAAAAATGTGCGCTTTAATGATAAATGACTTGGATGCAGGGGTAGGACGCTTTGACCGCACCACCCAATACACGGTCAATACTCAACTCGTCAGCGCCACATTAATGAATATTGCAGACCATCCCACCGACGTGCAACTCCCTGGGAGTTATGACGCCAATCCCCTGCATCGCGTCCCGATTATCGTAACTGGGAACGACTTCTCCACCCTCTATGCGCCTTTAATTCGAGAAGGTCGTATGGAAAAATATTACTGGGAACCGAATCGAGAGGAACGCATTGGCATTATTGGCGGGATTTTTGCCGCAGATGAACTATCCCGACGGGAGATAGAACAACTGGTGGAGCAGTTCCCTAATCAAGCCATTGACTTTTTTAGCGCCTTGCGATCGCGGATTTATGATCAACAGATTCTCCACTTCATCCATGATGTCGGACTGGACAAGATTTCCTTTCGCGTGGTTCGCAGTACAGAAGCGCCGCCGGAATTTGAAAAGCCGAATTTTAATATCTCTCACTTAATCGAATTCGGTCAGGTGATGATCGGCGAACAAAAACAAGTCGAGGAGATGGGATTAGTTCGAGAATATAATAAAGCACTGCGCGAAAGCCCTGCCATTGAGATACCTCCAGCACGGCAATTAACAGGTCAAAATAACACACAGACACACAGACAGGGAAACGGTTTAGCACAAGAACTCCGCACCCTTGAACGTCTGGACAGTTCAAGAGATGAAGCAATTGCCAAGACTAGAGTCAACCCCAAGACACCTCAACCCTCAGAACCCACCACACCCTTAGATTTAGGTATCCAGCAGCAGATTCGCGAACTCTTAGCCCAAGGATACCGTCTCAGCTTAGAGTATGCCAACGAGCGGCGCTTTCGCACCAATGCCTGGAAAAGTGATGGCACATTTCAAGGAGATGAAGCATCAGAGGTGATCCTGACTTTAGCCGAACGCCTTGCTGAGCATAATAATGAATACGTGCGGTTAATTGGCATTGACCCCAAAGCCAAGCGACGAATTCTGGAAACGGTTATTCAGAAACCAACTTAGGATTTGTCATTCGTCATTCGTCATTCGTCATTTGTGATAATTGAACGGTTAGGTCGGGGCGGGTTTAGTTATATCAGGGTGCAAACGAAACGTTAGGGGTAAAACCCGCCCCTACAACAGACGTTTCATCAGAGGAGTCTCTACAACCCCGTTTCCCACCATCTCCCCCAGCTCCCCCTGCTCCCCCCCCCCCCCCCCCCCCCCCCCCCCCCCCCCCCCCCCCCCCCCCCCTCCCCCCCCTCCCCCCCCCCCCCCCCCCCCACCCCCCCCCACCCCCC
>NZ_JBKHUP010000169.1:0-11441 GCF_046565525.1 Coleofasciculus sp.
GTTGCTTGGCTAAACGCCTCGCTCGGTTTCATCCCTCGGATAAATCACGAGGGCTTTCACCATCGCTTACCTTGTAAAGAAAGCTAAGACTTGATCCAGATGATCAGTGGCTATTTGGCACTATGGAATTAAATTATCTCAACCTGATGTAATGACACAACCAACACTAAACCAACCTCAGATACCCCAACGTAGTCACACTGACCCACCGGCGCTATGGAGAACAGTTATTATAAGTTCTGTGGCGATTCATCTGCTTGGCGTGGGGTTGCTGCGTCTGGCGCTGTTGGGACGCTTTCAGGACTGGCGGTTGAGTCAACAACTGATTCCCATTGAGGTGATTGCCCTCGCCTCAAATGCTACCATGCCAACTCCAGCGACTCAATCTCCCCCTTCTCCGGTTACTCAAAAAACACCAGGAAAGAGTCGTAAAATTCAAGCCGAGTCAGAACAACCGACAAATCGTCCGAATCAGGCGATCGCAAACACCACTCAGCAAACCCCTAACCCTTCACCCACAAAGGTTTTCTCGCCCAACTCACCGAACCAAACCCCGATCCCATCGCCAACGTCCACCCCATCTGAAGGGACAGGAAAAACCCAGTCTCCTGAGCCATCAGAGGAACTCCTAAACCCGACTACGCCTAGTCCTTCTTCTCCCCCATCGCCAGAGGAACCAACAAAACCCACGTCACCCGGAAATCAGTCCGGCGGGGGTTTCATTGTCTCTATTAATGGACTCATACCCGTGCGTCAGGGTGGTGGTTCTAATATCGATCCGCAACGCAATCCGGGCGACCAATTTGCCAAAATCCTGAAAATGAGCCAACCCCTCTCGGTGGATGAACTCACATCCTTAGGCATTACTCTGGAGCAACCTGTGGTTATCGAGGTTCTCGTTTTGATCACGGATATAGGCAAAGCAGAAGTTCTACCTGATCAGACCCTAGTGCCACAAGGAACCCTCAGTCAAGAGCAAGCCACGAAACTCGCCCAGGAGATTATTGCCGATTGGAGGTTTTCACCAACGTACATGGCGGATAGCCCTGTGTACGGGTCGTACTCTCTGACCCTGGAAATTAATCTCTCGGGGAATTGAGCCGATAATTTTGGCAAGTTTTTACCAAAATTGTGCTATCGTGGTTTATACTAGAAAAGTTATGAGCGTCTGCGGGCATAGTTTAGTGGTAAAACCTCAGCCTTCCAAGCTGATGATGCGAGTTCGATTCTCGCTGCCCGCTTCTTAACTTATCCGGCGAGAAGTCCTACGCTGTACCTGTAGGGTCAGCGCTCTTGATGAATCGCCCCTAAAAGTGCGGGGAGTGTCAATACTCAAGCCGCAGATACCTGAAATTTATGCTGCCAACTCTGCAAATCAGCTAAAGCGCGATCGCGATACGCCCCATACCGCTCTTTTTTCCCTTTAATCCGTACTTCTAGGGTTGGTAAAATGCCAAAATTAGGTGGCATGGGTTGAAAGTGTTTCGGTGATGCTGAACTAATAAACTCAAATAACGCCCCCATCATCGTCGTTGGTGGTAGCGTAATCTGTTCTAACCCTAACACCAACCGCGCTGCATTTGTCCCAGCTAACCAACCTCCAGCCGATGCGGCTGTATACCCTTCCGTTCCCACCAACTGACCCGCCGCTAACCTTGTCGGACAGCTTTTAAACTGTAGCGTTGGATACAGCAATTCTGGCGAATTAATAAACGTATTGCGGTGCATCACTCCCATCCGCACAAACTCGGCATTTTCCAACCCTGGAATTAACCGAAAGACTCGCTTCTGTTCGCCCCAACGTAGATTCGTCTGAAACCCAACCATGTTCCACAACTGACCCGCCTTATCTTCTTGGCGCAACTGTACTACCGCATAAGGACGCTTATGCTGATTTTCTGTGGCGCGAAAGTCTCCCTGACGGCTATCAAACAATCCCACAGGCTTTAGGGGACCATAGCGCATCGTATCTTCTCCCCGCCGCGCCATTTCTTCAATCGGCAGACAGCCTTCAAAAAACTTTGCCGTTTCTTCCTCAAAATCCTTCAATTCCGCTTTTTCAGCCTGACACAATTCTTGCCAAAACCTTAAATATTGCTCCCGATTCATGGGACAATTCAGATAGGCTGCCTCTCCCTTGTCATATCGGGACGCCATAAAGGCAATGTCTTGGTTAATCGACTCCCCGACGATAATTGGCGATGCCGCATCAAAGAAACTGAAATAATCCATCCCCGTGAAACGCTGCAAGTCTGCCGCTAAGGCTGGACTTGTCAATGGACCCGTTGTCAGCACCACAACACCTTCTGGAGGAATTTGCGGCACTTCCCCCCGCCTTAACTCAATCAGAGGATGACTAGCAAGGGTTTCGGTCAAATCGTGGCTAAATACCGCCCTATCCACCGCCAACGCCCCCCCAGCCGATACCGCATGGTTATCCGCTTTACCGATAACAATAGAACCCAGACGGCGTAACTCTTCATGCAACAACCCCGCCGCGCGATCGCTCGATAGCGCCCCAAAGGAATTACTACATACCAATTCCGCTAATTCTCCGGTATGATGGGCAGGACTCATCCGCACCGGACGCATTTCATGGAGTACCACGGGCACTCCCGCTTTGGCAATCTGCCACGCGGCTTCCGTACCCGCTAATCCACCACCAATTACCTGAATTGTCTGTTGTTCCATGTCTTACTTCTGATCACAAGTATTCCTTAGCCACCAATAATCAATGACCAATGACGACCAACCTATAACCCCATGTAAACTTTGTAAGATTTTAGTCGTCTAACATGCTGGGGTCAATTAGAGTAATATCAAACGGGTCGAGGGGACCACTTTTTTGGTCTTCGGGCTTAAGTCGGTAGTATTTCCCACTCACGCCTGCGCCAAACACGACTTGATCGCCATCTTTAAGTTCATAAGTACTAATTTTGCGACCATTAATCAGGATTTTATTGGTGCTAGGTTGACCTTGAAGGTTCCCATCGGCAATTTGGTAACGGTATGAACCATTATCGAGTGCCATCCGTCGTAACGTTGCATGTTGGCGAGAGACAAACATGGAGAACAGGCGGATATCGCAGCTAGGATCTCGACCAATTGAATAGACTTGTGCTTCTAGATTAAAGACTCGGCGTCCTTTATCATCTTCCACCAGCAATAGATGCCTTTCTTGAGCATCTGTTGCCTGTGAAGACTGTTCTACGTCAGTGGGTGTGCTGTTGGTTTGAGGTTGATGGAATTGAGAAGTTTCAGTTTGAGACATTTTTTTAATCCTTGGGTTTACCGAAGGCGGTAAAAACGACAAGCGAATAACCCACACGGGTTTAATCTAGTTTAACCATTAGGCGATCGCACTCTTCGGCACAAAGCAGACAAAGCAGACAAGAGATATTTTAGCGGGTTAGCATGAGAAACAACCCTGTACTAGGCTTTTCCGGAGAAAGCTCTAGAAGACAGAACCAATAAGACTGTGTTTTTCTCATGCTATATCGGGAGTTAGAGGAGTGGCGACGCTTAAAAATTTAACCATTGAGAAAGGGTTCCAGGAACCGGTAAGAGAATACTCACCAGGATAGTCAGTGCTAGCAATCCGGCAAAATCTCGCCAGTTATCCAATTCTGAAACATCGTTCAAGGCGGGTTCATCGACAACGGGCAGCAAGATTAATATAATCGCCCACAGGAGCAAATCGGGTTGCAAAAATGCCAGAACCAAAACTAATAATCGGCTCAGTTGACCAATGGCTGCACCTGTTCTCTGTCCAAACATAGCGTGGATAATATGACCACCATCCAGTTGACCGACGGGCATTAAATTAAACGCTGTGACGATTAATCCAATATACCCAGCAACGGCGACTGGATGCAGGTTGATCGCTGTGTCTGGCATAAATTGACTCCCTAACGCCAATTTGCTGATGAGTGACAGCAATAAGGAAAAACGCGGATCTAAGGATTGGATATTCACCAATCCCGATTCTTCTGTCAAAGGAACCGGACTAGAATGGGCTAACCCCCAGAATAGAAGAGGAAGGGCAACCAGTAATCCCGCCACCGGACCTGCAATACCGACATCAAATAAGGCTTTGCGATTAGGTACAGGCGATCGCATCTGGATAAACGCGCCAAAAGTGCCTAAGAAAAAGGGTATAGGGATAAAGTAGGGGAGAGTCGTCCGCATTTTGTAATACAGGGCGACGAGGTAATGACCCAGTTCGTGAACCCCTAAAATTGCCATCAGGGCTAAGGCATAGGGCAATCCTGTCAGTAATGCCTCTGGGTTAGATTGTACTTGTTCCGGAGAAAGTCCAGCAATTTGGGTAGCGCCCACCACTGTTGTGGTAAATAAAGTAATGACCACCAGAGCTAACGCTAAACCGGGTCGGGTTAACTCATCATTCAACCGTTTCCCTCTCGACTGGGCGTAGGGGTTGGGAACCAGGGCAAAGAACGGTTTTCCACTGAAGCTTTCCTGAAAAATCACAAAGAAGCGATCGCCAAATTCTGCCTCAACATTATTCCGCACCGTTTTATAGGCAGCATCAGGATTGGTGCGAAGCTTACCCCGACATAAGACGGCTTGGGGACGATACTCCAAATTTTGGAGATAGTAGACGCCCCAAGGAAAGCAATTTCGCAGTTCAGTTTCTTCCTGTTTGGTTATTGGACGCAGCCCTAACTTTTCAGCCGCCTGGGAAACCGTTGATCCAGTCGCTGAGTTTTCAGGGGGTGTCGGCATCCGGTTCATCCTGGTAACCGAGTACCTGCCAATAAAGTAGGCAATGAAAACAAGTAAAATTAGGAGTAACCAGAGTTCCATGATGTACAGATACCCATTCGTGATAAAAGCAAAATCTTGACCAAGATTAGTCCGAGTGGCTAATGATTACAGACCAACATGCATTGTTCAACCTGATTTGTCTCAAACGGATCATCGTGTTTTTCGTCCCAGCTCGTCGCTAAATCTATAAGCTACTGTGTTCAAATCCCCACGCCCAGTCCTTAATCATATTTTCGCATTTCCACCCAATCGCGACACCTTAGGAGGTACAGCTTATTTCATTGTAGAGAATGGGGCTGGGGTGTTGATTGATTGTCCGGTTTGGAATGATGGGACTCACCAATTTTTGCGGGATCACGGAGGTGTCTCCTGTCTGTTCATTACCCATCGGGGCGGTATTGGCAAAGCCCAAGAGATTCAGGACGCTTTTGGCTGTAACCTGGTGATTCAAGAACAAGAAGCCTACCTACTCCCTAGCGCCCAAGCTACCTCCTTTGAGCAAGAGTTGGCAATTTCTGATCACTGTACGGCTATCTGGACACCAGGTCATTCTCCGGGTTCAGCTTGCCTTTACTACAACCAGGAAGGGGGCGTTTTATTTTCTGGACGCCATTTGCTACCGAACCAAGACGGAGAACCTGTACCGTTGCGAGTGTCAAAAACATTTCACTGGCAACGACAACTTCGCAGCCTCCAGTCTCTTCTGGATTGCTTCACGCCAGACACCTTGAGTTATATTTGTCCTGGGGCAAACACCGGGGCGCTGCGGGGGAAAGGCGCGATTGATCAGGCTTATAAACGGCTGTCTCAAATTGACGGCTCGGATCAGTTCTAATTTAATTTTTGCTTCCCCTGAATCCGAACAATGGCGGGTTTAGTTCAGTTATTGGTTTGTGCCAAAACGTTAGGGGTAAAACCCGCCCCGGAGAGAATCGGCTGTACTCCATCTTCCCCATCTCCCCTGCACCTCCGCTTTTGTCATGCGGCTTTTGCGGCTAAGACAGAATTCCCCGTCAATAACTCCACGGCGGCTTGATATTGTCGATCTGAGGCTGTACCAGCACGAGTTACAGGAATTGAATCGAGAGAAACTTCCCAATCGGGCGTAATCCCTAACTTGTTGATATCTCGATGATTGGGAGTCTCGTATTTGGCAACGGTTACGGCTAAACCTGATCCATCGGATAAGTCAAATAAGGACTGAATTAACCCTTTCCCAAAGGTTTGTTCCCCGACAAGTTTCGCTCTGCCATTATCTTGAAGTGCGCCAGCTAAAATTTCACTGGCGCTGGCACTTCCCTGGTTGACTAATACAACTAAGGGGGCTTCTGTGAGTGCTTGTCCGTAGGCATCAAAATTGCCCATCATGCCATTGCGATTAACGGTATAGACAATAGTGCCTCGATCAATCCAGAGACGAGCAATTTCTAAACCCGCCTGCAGTAAACCTCCTGGATTATTCCGCAGGTCTAGAATGTAAGCATTTGCTCCCTCTTGTTCGAGTTGGTTAATGGCGTTGGCGACTTCCGTGGGCGCATTGGCACTGAATTGGGTTAAGCGAATGTAGCCAATTGGGATATTGGATTCAGAATCGAGTGCGGCATAAACTGGATTGAGGGCAATGCGATCGCGCACGAGTTCAATCACCCTAGGTTGCTCGTCCTTACTTTGAATTGAGAGGGTTACACTTGTGCCAACAGGTCCACGCATCCGGGCGGCGGCTTCGTCAAGGGTTAAGGTGTCTGTGGTTTCGCCATCAATTGCCACGATGCGATCGCGCGGTTGAATTCCGGCTTGATCAGCAGGTGAGCCAGCGATGGGCGCGACGACGGCTAATTGACCGGTTTCATCATCCAGGGCAATTTGTAACCCCACACCCGAAAGTTCACCCGATGTATTCACCTTGAGACTGCGATATTGACTCGGTTTAAGCAGGCGCGTGTAGGGGTCCTCCAGGGTGGCTAACATGCTCTGAATCGCCTTGTAGGTGGCGTCGCGGTTATCTAAACCTTTCTTAAGGGTATTCTGGCGCACTAGCCACCAGTTTTGCTCGTTAAAGGAGTCATCCACATAAGCTTGCGAGACAATCCGCCACGCTTCGGAAAATAGCTGTTGTTCTTGAGTCGATGCTGAGGCTGAGGGAGTCCACCCTACCCATAACAGGACAATTTGGCAAAGGATTATGAGTCCAACCCAGAATGATCGTTTTGGCATAACTCAATAAAAATTAACGGTAGGCTTTGATGCTCTCATTTATCTAGTGTGGCAAAGTCTGGGAAATTGACAACTCCCATCGCGCTCAAGCGAGGGATTCTTCTTTCATCGTTCAACGCCTTGTAAAAGCAGGGTCTTCTGACGGGGTTAAGACAACGACTCTTGTCAAGTTATGTTACATTTCTCATAGAGCAATTTCAAATCCGGTCAGCGTTCCCGATACGTTGATCGAGATACCGCCCCAGCGGTATTAAACACACTAGCCCCAGAGCTATCTCATTTCCTGGTAGATTAAACCCTATCCAGGATTAGCTCACACTCAAACAGCAATATCCTTCTAAAAATTCTGGCTTCATGTTTTCTAAGCAGGTAACTGAATCAAAAGCTTTTAACTGGTTCGAGGAGCGTCTAGAAATTCAGGCATTAGCTGAAGACGTAACATCAAAGTACGTTCCTCCCCACGTTAATATTTTCTACTGTCTCGGTGGAATTACTCTCGTTTGCTTTATTATCCAGTTCGCTACTGGATTCGCCATGACCTTCTACTACAGACCGACTGTCACTGAGGCATTTGCGTCTGTACAGTACATCATGACTGACGTCAACTTCGGTTGGCTGATCCGTTCCGTCCATCGCTGGTCTGCCAGTATGATGGTACTAATGATGATTTTGCACGTTTTCCGGGTTTATCTGACGGGCGGATTCAAAAAGCCACGGGAATTAACCTGGGTAACAGGCGTAATTTTGGCAGTCATTACCGTCTCCTTTGGCGTGACAGGGTACTCCCTACCTTGGGATCAAGTGGGTTACTGGGCGGTCAAGATCGTCTCCGGTGTTCCTGACGCGATTCCTGTAGTTGGTTCCTTAATCGTTGAACTCATTCGTGGCAGTCAAAGTGTTGGTCAAGCTACCTTGACTCGCTTCTACAGCCTGCACACCTTTGTTCTTCCTTGGCTAATTGCCGTCTTCATGCTGCTGCACTTTATCATGATTCGCAAGCAGGGTATCTCCGGTCCCCTCTAAACTGCGATTCCTGGCAAAGACGTGCTACTCTTTGTTGATTAAGGACATTTAAAATCATGTCAATTCTGAAAAAGCCGGATCTCAGCGATCCCAAATTACGCGAAAAACTCGCCCAAGGCATGGGTCACAACTACTACGGTGAACCCGCTTGGCCCAATGACCTGCTCTACACCTTCCCGATAGTGATTATGGGGACAATCGCTCTATGCGTTGCTCTAGCTGTCCTCGATCCAGCTATGGTTGGCGAACCCTCTGATCCGTTTGCTACTCCCCTAGAAATCCTACCGGAATGGTATCTCTATCCCTCATTCCAAATTCTGCGCGTTGTTCCCAATAAACTCTTAGGGATTGCGTTGACGGGAGCCATTCCACTCGGTCTAATCCTGGTTCCCTTTATCGAAAACGTCAACAAATTTCAAAACCCCTTCCGCCGTCCAGTGGCAACCACTGTCTTTATGATTGGTACCCTGGTTACTCTGTGGATGGGTATTGGCGCAACGTTCCCCATTGATAAGTCGTTTACTTTGGGTCTGTTCTAAACGGTTCAAGTTCTTTGAACTCAACACCTGTCGCTGTCTTAGTTTATCTTTCAAGCTAAGGCAATGACAGGTGTTATATTATGTCCAGGGAATAGCGAACAGGCAAATAGAACTTATTCGAGTAGTATTGGGGTTAGGAATAATTTAAACATACGGCGTTAGTAAGTCGGGGGAAAAGAAAAAATTGACGAGTCTAAATAATACCCCAACTCATCATTTATTTGTTTTTCTAGAGATTTTTGCGATTGAAGGCGGTATTCAATCTTACGTCAAAAATATATTACAAGCTTATATATCAATTCAGGCTCACACTGAAACCGAGATAGGCGCTGAGGTATTTTTACTCCGGGATAGCCCAGGATGTGACAACCCTTTTGATGTTCCCTGTCTAAAATTTCATTACCTGAAGACTAAACCGCCGATGTTAGGGCGTCTCAGGTTAGCCGCAGCGCTTTGGCTTTGTTTGTGGCAAAAACGCCCAAAGCATGTCTTCTGCGGTCATATTAACTTAGCCCCTCTGATTCAGTTTCTTTGTCAGCCATTGGGTATTCCTTATACCGTTTTGACTTATGGAAAGGAAGTTTGGCAGCAATTACCCACTTGCCAACGTCAGGCGCTGACTGGTGCGGCTCAAATCTGGACAATTAGTCGCTACAGTCGCGATCGCGCTTGTGCGGCGAATGACTTAGATCCCCATCAGGTAAAGATTTTACCTTGTATGGTGGATGGTGATGTCTTTACCCCTGGTGACAAGTCTCCAGAGTTAATTAAGCGATATGATTTGGCAGGGGCTAAAGTATTAATGACTGTAGCACGTCTATGGTCAGGGGATATTTATAAGGGAGTGGATGTAACGATTCGCGCCCTCCCAAAAATTGCTGCGGTTTTCCCAGAGGTGAAATATTTAGTCATTGGGCGCGGTGATGATCAGCCTAGATTAGCACAATTGACTCACGATCTTGGTGTTCGCGATCGCGTCGTTTTTGCTGGGTTCGTTCCCACCAGTGACTTAGTGGAACATTACCGCGTAGCTGATGCTTATATCATGCCATCTCAAGAAGGCTTTGGTATCGTCTATCTAGAAGCCATGGCATGTGGTAAACCTGTATTAGCTGGGGACGCCGATGGATCGGCTGATCCCTTACAGGATGGACGTTTAGGCTGGCGAGTACCCCACCGTGATCCCGAAGCGGTAGCTACTGCATGTATTGAAATCCTTAAAGGAGATGATCAGCGCTGTGATGCGGAGTGGTTGCGAGAACAATGTCTGGCTCAATTTAGCCGAGATGCTTTTCAGGAACAGTTTAAACAACTCTTATATAATTTACCTAAATAAACCCTAAAAAGGCAGCAGGGAAGCCCGTTTCTTGAATGAAAGACAAACTACCCCGCCGCCGTCTTATATTATGGGTCATGAGAGATACCAAGGTGTCATTCCTGACTGTTTTTATAACTTAACCAAGGTCTCGGAAAAGCTGTACTAAACTCGAACAACCCACTATCTAATTAGGAAAAATTACCTGCCGCATCTACCTGCTTAAAACTGCTCTAATTCTTCTTTAAACAAAACATCAAGGAAAATTGCAGAACCTGTAAGGTAGGCAATCAAAATCAAGAATGTCAGCATAACCATCACCTCCACTATTTCATACGTCCACTTGGCTAGAGGTTATGCGCGTTAGTTGCAATTCTTTACAATCTTGGTCAACGCCTAGTTTAGCGATCGCAAGTCTGTGTGCCAATCGCCACCACCCTTAGCTGAACCTGGGAATGTTTCGCACCTTAACCCGAATACCCCTAGTCGCGGACTACCGCTCTGTTTACATTTTGTCACTTTCGCGATCGCATGGGCAATAGAAATACCCGAAATAAACCCTTTATTTTACCGTAAATCGGCGAAAATAGGAAATGCAAATGAATTATTCATAATTCATAACCATCCCTCATCGCCTTTTGATAGGCTTGAACTTGCCAATCAATTCCCGTAATCGCCGTTCCCACCACCACAGCATCAGCGCCTAACTGGAGGGCTTGTTGTGCCATCTGGGGCGAGGCAATCCCGCCTTCACAGATGGTTGGCACGTCTAACTGTTCGACGATTTGGGACAAAAGTTCAAATCCTGGTGGTTGGAGATGTTGGGTTGAGGCGGTGTAACCATAAAGAGTTGTTCCGACAACATCAGCCCCAGCGTTCACGGCGGCGGTTGCGCTTTCAATCGTATCGATATCCGCCATAACTGGTTTCCCTAGTTCCTCGTGAATTCGGGTAATTAATTCAGAGAGGGTTTCCCCGCCAGGGCGTTGTCGTAACGTAGCATCAATCGCAATAATATCAGCCCCGGCTGACGCGATCGCATGGGCATGATTAAATTGAGGCGTAATGTAAACCTCAGATCCGGGTATCTGCTGTTTCCACAACCCAATAATCGGTGTTGTCGGACATTGCTTCCGCACCGCTTGAATATGGGCAGGGGTATCAATTCGCACACCAACAGCGCCCTGATTCACAGAGGCTTGTGCCATAGCCGCAATTACCAATGGATCATGGAGAGGCGAGTCAACGGGGGCTTGACAAGAGACGATCAAACCGTGACGTAACACTGAAATTAAGTTCTGAGAATTGGCTGTCATCCCGCTTTTGTCTTATAAGATAGCGATGGTGAAAACCCCTGTGTTTTAACCAGGGGATGAAACTTAAGCGTTGCGTTCAGCAGAGCAACTTTAGTTGCGAGTCTAATCTATCCTGACAACACTCAAACAATAGTGTAGTATAATGAGTGTTAGATACATTGCAGGGGTCCTTGCAAATGTTTACTTTAATTTACGAGTTTAAACTAAAACCAACTAGCGCCCAAATAGCCATTTTTAAGGAATGGC